>DATFVB010000289.1 GCA_035260525.1 Thermoanaerobaculia bacterium | reverse complement strand
GCGGCGGCCAGCGCGGCGATGCATCGAGCCGGACGGGCGCGTGCCGTCCGCGCCGCCCTCGCCGTACGCCGCCGGTACGACTCGGGACGGCGCGGATCGACCCGCATCCCGTCAGGCTCGCGCCTCGCCGTGCCTCAGCGTCGCAGAACAACTGAGGACGTTTCTTGCGGACGAGCGCGGCGGCCAGCGCGGCGATGCATCGAGCCGGACGGGCGCGTGCCGTCCGCGCCGCCCTCGCCGTACGCCGCCGGTACGACTCGGGACGGCGCGGATCGACCCGCATCCCGTCAGGCTCGCGCCTCGCCGCGCCTCAGCGTCGCAGAACAACTGAGGACGTTTCTTGCGCCAACGGCTTGAGAACGTGAACCCGGGCGAGCATGAGGAATTGACCCCCCTTTGGGTTGCCTGTCGGGTCTGATCGTGGCTGCGGTAGCCGGAGCTGTGGCGAACGCAAAGCGTCTTCCACGGCCGGTGGTGGCGGGAGCGGGCTCGGGGACCGGGAGCGCGCGGCATCGGCTCGGCTCGTCGGACCGCGTGCCGTCCACCACTGGCTCCGACATACCGGGTTAGTACCGGGTTAGTACGGCGTCAGCCTTCCGACACGAGATCGAGGAGCGCGCGCTCCCACCCGAGACGGCGGGTGGAGGGACCGCCGGCAAACCGCTGGAACCGCTCGGGCAGCGCGTCGACTTCGACGGCGGCGCGGCGCAGCGCGTCGGAAGAATGAACGCGGGCCACCGCGGCGATGTCCGCCGCCACCGCGCGGTGGCGCAGGCGATCGGCGGCGCCCCCCGAGGCGAGGACGGCCGCGTCGCGGAGCAGCCCGGCCACGATCCCGGGCGCCTCTTCGGCCTCGGCCGCGGAAGCCGCGAGGGCGAGGAGCGGCGACGTCGCGCCGCTGCCGAGAGCGGCGAGCGCTTCGCGGCGGATCTCGCGGGCGGTTTCCAGGTCGAGGTCTTCCCCGGGATCGCGCTCGAACGCGACCGCGTCGTCGACGTCGGACGCCGCGAGGCCGCTCCGGGCGAGCTCGGCGGCGCGATCGGCCGACGAGCGGCGGGGAAGGCGACGAAGCTCGCAACGGGAGCGGATCGTGCCGAGGAGGGCGTCGGGGACGGTCGTCGTGAGGATCCACGTGAGAAACCGCCCCGGCTCCTCGAGCGATTTGAGCAGGGCGTTCGCGGCGGCTCCTTCGCGAAGGGTCTCCGCGGATTCGACCCAGACCACGCGCCCGGGCGCCTCGTACGGGCGGCCGGCCGCGAACCGGATCGCGTCCCGGACCGCTTCGACCTTGATCTGCGCGCCTTCGGGAGCCACGCGCCGGAAATCGGGATGCGACCCCTCCTCGATCCGGCGGCAGACGGCGCACGCGTGCGGATCCGCGTGCCCGCGGCAGAGGATCCCTTCGGCCAGGCGCATCGCCTCGACGCGGAGCCGCGAGTCGGAATCGGCGGTGATCAGGAGCGTCGGCATGCCGTGGTCAGAACCCTTCGAGCTGCGCCGCGACGTCCGCGAAGACGGCGTCCGGCGGGCGGGTCGTGTCGATCACTTTCACGCGCGCCGGGTCGCGGCGCGCGATCTCGAGGTACGTCCGGCGGACCCTCTCGTGGAACGCGGCGTCCTCGGCCTCGAATCGGGGAGTCGCCTCCCCGTCGCGGCGGCGCGCCCGCGCGAGCCCGAGCTCGACGGGGCAGTCGAAGAGGAGCGTCCGGTCGGGGCGGAGCCCCCGCACGGCCCAGCCGTCGATCGCCGAGACGACGTCGGCCGGAAGCCCGCGGCCCCCTCCCTGGTAGGCGAACGTCGCGTCGTTGAACCGGTCGCACAGCACGAGGATCCCGCGCGCGAGCGCCGGCTCGAGGATCTCGGCGACGTGCTGCCGGCGGTCGGCCTCCATGAGGAGGAGCTCGGAAAATGGGTCCAGCCCCCGCGACGCGGGGTCGAGCAGGACCTCCCGGAGCCGGACGCCGATCCGGGTCCCTCCCGGCTCGCGCTCGAGAACGACGTCGCGCCCGCGTGCGCGGCAGAGCTCGGCCGCGCGGCGCGCCTGCGTCGACTTTCCGGATCCTTCGATTCCTTCGAACGTGACGAGGGGCATCGGAAACCCATTATTGACGACGAAGGATTCGCCGGGAAGCGGGCTTTGCGCCCGAGAACTCCGTCCGGCCGGGGCCGTATGATTACCGGACGGCCATGAACCTCGCGTCGCGTCGGAAAGCCTTGCTGGTCTTCGGTTTCGTGGGCCTGGCGATCGCGCTCGGCTCGCTCGCCGACATGTTCGCGCGCCGCCCGTCCGACGGGATCGTCCCGTACCCGTACGGCCAGGACGGCGTGCTCGTGCGCGAGGTCGCGCGCGGCTCGGGGGCGGAGAAGGCCGGGATCCGCCCGGGGGATCGGATCGAGGGGATCAACCACCGCATCGTCAAGAAGCCGTCGGACGCCTCGCGGGAGCTCCTCCGCTGCCGCATCGGCTCGACCGTCGACTACCTCGTCGAGCGCCGCGGAGAGATCTTCACGGCCGCCGTGCCGCTCGCCGGCCGGACTCTGGGGGACCCGACCTATCTCTACGAAGCGATCATCGGGCTCCTCTTCTTCGCGATCGGCTCCTTCGTCTTCTGGAAACGCCCGGAGGACGAAGCGGTGTGGATCTTCTTCGTGGTCTGCGTCCTGTTCCTCCTCTTCTTCGTCTGCCGGCTGCGCCCCTCCTCCTACTGGTGGGTCGATCTCTTCGTCCAGAACACCGGGACGATCTCGCTCTTCCTCCTTCCGGCGGCGTTCCTCCATTTCTTCCTCGTCTTTCCGCGGCCGAACCGGTTCCATTTCGCGGACGCGCCCGCGGACGCCTTCGGGCGCGCGCCGTTGGCGGCGGCGCGCCGGCTGCAGGAGTTCTTGAACGGGAGCCCGCTCCTCTATTTCCTGATCTACGCCGTTCCTCCCGTCGTCTTCATCGTCGACGTGCGGCGCCAGATCGCCGGCAGGCCGGTGACCCTCCTCTCGGGAGCGCCGATCGCGTCGTGGGTGCTTCTGGGCGACTATCTCGTGCTGGGTCTCGTCGCGCTCGCCCACTCCGCGTTCACGCTGGGCAACCCCGCCGAGCGCCGGCAGGTCATGCAGGTCTTCTTCGGAACGATCCTCGGAACCGCCCCTTTCGTCGTCTTCGGGATCATCTTGCCGACGGTCTTCCACAACGACGCCTACGTGTTCTGGGGCATCGCGCCGATGATTCTGATCCCGCTGACGTTCGCCTACGCGATCGTGCGGTACCAGATCCTGAACGTCCGCGTGATCGTCCGGAAGTCGATCCTCTACACGATCACGACCGCGGTGATCTTCGCGCTCTACGCCGGCGCGCTCGCGGCGGCGAACACCCTGTTCGCGAACTCCCGCCTCTCGACGTCGCGGCTCTTCTTCTTCGGCTTCTTCCTCGTCGTCATCCCGCTCTTCGAGTTCCTCCGCCGCCGGCTCCAGACGCCGATCGACCGGCTGTTCTTTCGCGAGAAGGTCGACTACCAGAATGCCGTGCTCGAGGTTTCCGAGACGGTCGCGGGCGAGCTCGATCTCGCGAAGGTCGCCGACTACCTCACGGCGCGGCTCGTCTCGCTGCTCCGCCTTTCGGGCGCGGAGATCTACCTCCGCGACCGGGAGCAGCGGATCGTCGGCCGGGAGCACCGCGACGAGGGCGTCTCGCTCGGCTCTCTCATCGCGCGGTTCCTCCGCGGATCGGGGCGGGCGCGCGAGATCGGCGAGCTCTCGTCCGGATGCTGGGGCGAGCCGGAGAGCGCGCGGCTGCTCTCGGCGCTGTCGCACCGGGGCGTGAGGCTCCTCGTGCCGGTCGTCTACCGGGAGAAGCTGATGGGCTTCTTCGCGCTGAACCCGAAGCTCTCGGAGGAGGAGTTCGACCGGGAGGACCTGCTCCTCCTCGAGACCCTCGCCAACCAGGCCGCGACCGCGATCGAAACGGCGCGGCTCCACGACGAGATGACGCAGCAGGCGGAGTTCCGGCGCGACCTCGAGATCGCGCGCGACATCCAGACGAGCCTCTTCCCGACCGAGTTCCCGAAGCTCGCGGGCGTCCGCTTCACCGGGGGAAGCCTGCCCGCCAGGGTGGTGGGCGGGGACTTCTACGATTTCTTCCCGATGGACGGCGCCAACCGCGTCGGCTTCGTCATGGGGGACGTTTCGGGCAAGTCGATCCCCGCGTCGCTCCTGATGGTCGCCTCGCGCGAGATCATGTACGCGGGATCCCGGGGCATCGAGGACCCGGGAGCGCTCTTCCGCGAGTCGAACCGGAGGATCTACGACATCAAGCGCAAGATGTTCGTGGCGATGAGCTATTTCGTGCTGGACGCCCAGGCGCTCTCGCTCCGTTACGCGATCGGGGGGCAGCCCCTTCCCCTCCTCCTGCGCCCGGGCGACGGCGGACCCCGGCCGCTCGACCCTCCGGAGTTCCGGCTCCCGCTCGGCGCTCTCCGCGACGTGCCGTACGATACGCGGGAGGTGTTCCTGACGCCCGGCGACCTGCTGTTCTTCTACACGGACGGGTTCACCGAGGCGATGGACGCCGGGATGAACCCGTTCGGCGAGGATCTCCTCGCGGAGTCGCTCGCCCGCCACGCGTCGGCGGACCTCGACGCGACGGCGAGCGGGATCCTCGCGGACGTGCGCCGGCACGTGGGCGACGCGGAGCAGTACGACGACATGACGTTCCTCCTCATGAACGTGACGAAAGGAAAGCCATGAAACACCGGAAGACGACGGCGCTGGCCGGCGGCGCGGTGCTGGTCGCGGCGCTCGCGGCCGCGTTCCTGGTCCCGCCGAAGAGGACGGTGACGACGTCCTCCGCCGAGGCGTACCGCGAGTATCTCGCGGGGCAGGACGAGCTCCACCGGATGTACATGTCCGACGCCCGGCGCCATTTCGAGGCGGCGATCGCGCACGATCCGCATTTCGTGATGGCGATGGTGTCGATGGCGGGGATCGACATGTACTCCAACCCGCCCTCGGCGAAGCAGTGGCTCGCGCGCGCCAATTCCGGGCGGGATCGCGTCAGCCGGCGGGAGAGGATGGCGCTCGACCTCGCGCGCGCGCAGTCGGAGAACCGCGTCGACGACGCGACGCGGCTCGCGACCGCGCTCAAGGACGACTACCACGACGAGCGCGGCTACAGCTTCCTCGGAAATCTCGCGAGCAGCCGCGGCCAGACCGAGGACGCGCGCGCGATCTACCGCGAGTGGCTCGCGACGAACCCGAACAATGCCTCGGCCTACAACCTCCTCGGGTACAACTCCGCCTTTCGCGGCGACTACGCCGAGGCGGTCGCGGACCTGAAGAAATACGCTTATCTCGCGCCCGACGAGGCGAATCCGTTCGACAGCCTCGGCGAGATCGAAGCCGCCAACGGGCGGTACGCGGAGGCGATCCGCGACCTGAAGAGGGCCCTGGCGATCAAGCCGGATTTCTACCCGAGCGACCTGCACCTCGGCGTGGCTTACGCGGGAGAGGGACGGTTCGCGGAGGCGCTCGCCGCGTTCGAGGCCGCCGACCGGGGATACGCGGCCGAGCCGGCGCAGCGCCTCGGGATCCTGTTCGAGATCATGTCCGTCGGCCATCGCCAGAAGGATCTCGCGCTCGAGCGGCAGGCGGTCGCCCGCGCCGCCGCGTTGAACCTCGGGGAGGCCCCGGATCCCCGTCCGCTGCTTCGGGCGCTCCTCGCCGCGGACGAGGGACGCTACGACGACGCGATCGCGCAATGGAAGGAGTTCTCTCCTCCGGCGAAGGCCGACGAGAAGATGCGCGCCCAGTACGCCCGCATCGCGGGACTCTTCCGGGGGCGGATCGAGTTCGAAGCGGGGCACCTTCCGGAGGCGATCCGCTGGCTTTCCGCCAACCTCGCCGAGCCCGGACGCGAGGGAACGCTGCAGGACCAGGCGATGGCGATCCGCGCCCGGGCGCTCCTCGCCCGCGCGAAGGCGCGCGCGGGGGACGTCGCCGGCGCGGAGGCGCTGCTCGCGATCAACCGGCGGTTCAATCCCAACAACGCCGAGACGGCGGAGGCCGCGGCGGAGATCGCCGGGGAGAAGAAGGGCGCGTGAAGGCCGAGCATGCCACCGCGTTCGAGACGCAGCGGCGGCTGCTGCAGCTCGAGACGCTCTACGACGCCGCGCTCGCGCTGCCGGCGATCGAGTCGGAGCAGCAGCTCGCGGAGGAGGCCCTCGCCCGCGCGGCGTCGGTGCTCGACGCCTCGCGGGGGTTCTTCGTGACGCTCTCCGAGGACGGAGAGATCGGGTCCCGCGCGTTTCTCGGCTTCAAGAAGATCGGCGACGCCGCGGTGCTCGCCGAGCCCTTCCTGGCCGAGCTCGAGTCGGCGGGGGCCCCCGCGGTCCGGGGTCGGACGTCGCTGTTCAAGGTGCCGGTCGGCAACGCCCTCGGAGCGGTGATCGGCTCGCGATCGGGGAGCCTCGGCTGGCTCGTGCTCGCCGACAAGGAGTCGCGCGGCGGCGACCTGCCGTTCACGTCGGAGGACGGCCGTTTCCTGTCGTCGCTCGCGGCGCTGTGCGGGGTGGCGCTCGAGAAGCGCCGCCACGTGGCCCGCCTCGAGCGCGAGCGCCGAAGGCTCGAGGAGGAGAACCGGCGCCTGCGCGACGAGTCGGGACGCGCCGCCGCGGACCTGTTCCTCGTCGGCGAGTCTCCGGCGATGAAGCGGGTCATCGACCTGATCGGGCGCGTCGCGCCGTCGTCGGTTTCGGTCCTGATCACGGGCGAGAGCGGCACCGGCAAGGAGCTGGTCGCTCGGCTGCTCCACGAGAAGAGCCCCCGCCGGCAAGCCCCCTTCGTCGCGATCAACTGCGCGGCGCTACCGGAGTCGCTCCTCGAGGCGGAGCTCTTCGGCATCGAGAGGGGGGTCGCGACCGGCGTCGAGGCGCGCGCCGGGAAATTCGAGCAGGCGCAGGGAGGCACGATCCTGCTCGACGAGATCGGCGACATGCCGCTCGCGCTGCAGGCGAAGATCCTTCGCGTGCTGCAGGAGAAGGAGTCGGAGCGGGTGGGCGGACGGCGCAAGATCGCCCTCGACGTCCGGGTGCTCTCGGCCACGCACCAGGACCTTTCCCGGATGATCGCCGAGAAGAGGTTCCGCGAGGACCTCTACTATCGGCTCCGCGTCGTCGAGATCGTTCTCCCGCCGCTCCGCGCCCGCCGCGAAGATCTCCCGCGCCTCGTGCGCTATTTTCTCGGCCGGTTCGCCGCGCGGGAAGGAAGGCCGGCGCCTTCGGTCGATCGTGACGCGATGCGGGCGCTCATGGCGCATCCCTTCCGCGGAAACATCCGCGAGCTCGAGAACCTGCTCGAAGGCGCCGCCGCGCTCGCCCGCGGGGGGACGATCCGCCGCGAGGACCTCCAGTGGATCGACGCCCCCGTCGACGAAGGCATGGCGCCGGCAGGCGAGGGAGAAGCGGTCTCGCTGCGCCAGCTCGAGACGCGGCACATCCAGCGTGTCTTGAGGCTCGCCCACAGGAACAAGAGCCGCGCGGCGCGGATCCTCGGCATCGACCGCCGGACGCTGTACCGCAAGAAGACATGAGGCAATACGACACTGTGGCAGGATGCGACGATACCTATGTCAAACATATCATTATAAATATGTTAGTATGATCAACATCGTGAATATTGAATCGGTATGTCGTATAATGTCGCAATCGGGATGCGCGGCGATCGTGTCCGGCGTCACTGCTAACTATCGTATTGACAGGAGCTTGGCCGGGTTGCCTCGATTCTCGCGATCTGGCAGGGCACTTGCGATGCGATCGGATCGCGAAGCCGAACATGAAATCGATCACACGCCCGCTCCTCATCGACTCCCTGACGAGAGTCGCGCTTTTCGCGACGGCTGCGGCCGCGGCGGGTGCGCTGCTGGTGATTCCGGTCCCCGCCTGGGGCTGGGCGGCTCTGCGGGCCTTCCTGCAGTTTTGAGGCGGCGGACGCGCCCCTGATGGCCAAAGAGGTTTCCCTCTCGATCCCGTCGACTCCGGGAATGGAGCTCGCCGCGACCGCGCAGGCAGAGGCCCTCGGCGAAGCCATGTGTCTCGGTCGCGATAAGATCGACGAGGTCAAGTTCGCTCTCGTCGAGGCGTGCATCAACGCGTTCGAGCACGCGGGGCAGAACGCCGGGCGAGTGGATCTGCGCTTTCGCGTCTCCCGCCGGCCGGGCGGCGCCGAGATGCTGGAGGTCACGGTGGCGGATCGCGGAAGAGGGTTCGACCCGTCGCGGGTGGAGCCGCCCGAGCTCGAGCGGAAGCTCCGCGGCCGCGGCAACAAGCGGGGATGGGGGCTGAAATTCATCCAGAGCCTGATGGACGAGGTCGAAATTCGCTCCACCGAAAACGGAACGACGATCGTGATGCGGAAGTACAAATGAACGAATCGTGCCGCGTGGAAACCCTCCGGGACGGCGACCTCGCCGTCGTCCGGACCGAGGGATACATCAACCGCGAAGGGGGCGAGGAGATCGAGCGATGCATCCAGACCCTCCTCGACGCGGGAGTCTGCCGGATCGTCCTCAATCTCGAGAAGACGAAGATCGTCAACTCGATCGGCATCTCGATCCTGATCGAGGTCCTCGAGAAGATGATGGACCGGAAGGGCGCCCTCGCCTTCTGCCGGCTCACCCCGACGATCGACAAGACCTTCCGGATCATGGGGCTCGCCCAGTACGCCGGGATCCACGCGACCGAGGAGGAGGCCCGCTCCGCCCTGTCGGCGACGGCATGACGGCCGCCGACGGCGGGGGCGCCGCGGCCCTCGCCCCTCGGATCCGCGAGATCCTCGCGGCGATCGGGGAGGACCCGGGCGACGAGGAGACGCTGCTCGCGAGGATCGAGGAAGCGGCGGCGGCCGCTCCCGACGGACGCTCGAGCGCCGCCTGGGTCGCCGCGCGGCTCCTCGGCCGCGCGCTGAAGGAAGCCCGTTTCGAGCTCAAGGAACGGGTCCTCGAGCTCGAGTCGCTCTACGACCTCGGACTCTCGATTGGCGGACAGCTCGACCTCGACCGCCTGGCGGACGAGATCCTGCTGCGGTCGATCTCGCTGACGAACTCGCGGTCGGGCGCGCTGCACCTCTTCGACGGGAACCGCCCGATCCTCTCTCGCTCCTTCGGCGGCGCCATGCTGGCGCCCGAAGACGCCGTGCGGCTCGACGTCGGTCCCGAGGGCGCGATCAACAACGACGCCGTCACGCTCCCCACGTCGGGCGTGTGGCTCTCCGACTGCCAGAAATGCCTCCTCGTGCCGATCCAGTCGGAAACCCGGCGCCTCGGCGTGCTCGCGGTCGCCGACAAGGAGACGCGCGACGGCACCGTCCGCGACTTCTTCCCCGCCGACGCGCGGCTCCTCGCTCTTTTCGCCAGCCAGGCCGCGACCGCGATCGAGACGGCCCGGCTCCACAAGGAAGCGCTCGAGAAGGAGCGGATGGAGCGGGAGCTCGAGCTCGCCGCGGCGATCCAGCGGGAGATCCTGCCGCGCGAGGTGCCGACTTTCCCGGGGCTCGCGATCGCGGCGGAGAACCGCTCGACCCGGCAGGTCGGAGGAGACTACTTCGACTTTTTCCCGCTCGCGGGCGACCGCTTCGCGTTCGTCGTCGCCGACGTGTCCGGAAAAGGCGTTCCCGCCGCTCTCCTCGTCTCGACCCTCGCCTCGGCGATCCACCTCCAGATCGAGGACGCGCGGACGCCGGCCGAGCTCGTCGAGCGCGTGGACCGGCATCTCCGGCGTTTCTCGCGGGCGCGGAAGTTCGCCACCCTGTTCCTCGGCGTGTTCCACACGCGCACCGGCGAGCTGCAATACGTCTCGGCCGGGCACGATCCCGCGCTGCTCGCCCGCGGAAGCGGGGAGATCGAGTGGCTGCCCGCGACCGGCCGTCCCGTCGGCATCCTCCCGGACTCGACGTGGACGGAGGCGCGCGCGACGCTCCACCCGGGCGACCGGCTCTGCGTCTACACCGACGGGATCACCGAGGCGCAGAACCCGGTTCAGGAGGAGTTCGGCACGGCACGCCTCGCCGCGTACTTTTCGAGGGTCGCGGGGCTCCCGGTCCGCGAGGCGGCGTCGCGACTCTTCGGCGAAGTGCTCCTCTTCGCGGGCTCCGAGCCGCAGTACGACGACCAGACGCTCCTCATTCTCGCCCGGAGCGGCCCGGAATCGTTGTAGATTTCCGGAATGAAACAGTCCGCCGTGTGGATCGGGGTCGCGATGATGGCGGTCGGGCGTGCGGCAGTCGGGGCGACGCTCCTCGAGAACGGGCGGGTGGCGCTCGACGCCGGAGCGGCGCCGAAAGACCTCTCGATCGTCGTCGAGGACGGCCGGATCGCCTTCGTCGGCTCCCGGGCGGAGGCGCGCCGGTTCCGTCCGGCAGCCTCGAGGGTCGATCTCGCCGGGGCGTTCGTCTATCCGGGATTCGCCGACGCCCACGGGCATCTCGCGGAGCTGGGAAAGGCCCTCGAATCGGCCGACCTCAAGGGCGTGCGCTCGGCGCGCGCCTGCGCGGAGCGGATGCGCGCGCAGGCGGTGCCCGCGGGAACGTGGATCGAAGGAGACGGCTGGGACCAGAACCTCTGGACCCCGAAGGAATTTCCCGACGCGCGGGCGCTCGATGCGGTCATCCCGGATCGTCCCGCGTTCGCGCGGCGCGTCGACGGGCACGCCGTGTGGCTCAACAGCGCGGCGATGCGGGCCGCGGGGGTGACCGCCGCGACGCCGGACCCGGCAGGCGGCCGGATCGTCCGCCGGGCCGACGGGTCGCCTTCGGGAGTTTTCGTCGACAACGCGATGGACACCGTGATGCGCGCGCGACCCGAGCCGTCGGACGCCGACGTGCGCCGGTGGTTCGCGTCGGCGCTCGCCTCCTGCGCTTCGGTCGGCCTGACCGAGGTCGGGGACGCGACGGGCTACGGAGAGCGGGAGATCGGCGTCCTCGAGAAGATGGCCGCGGACGGGGAGCTCCCGATCCGCGTCTACGCGACGATCGGGGCGAGCGATCCCGGCTTCGACGCGCTTCTCGCACGCGGGCCGCAGACGGGCGACATGCTCAGCGTGCGCGCGGCGAAGATCTACGCCGACGGCGCGCTCGGCAGCCGCGGCGCGGCCCTCCTCTCCGACTATTCCGACGATCCGGGAAACCGCGGGCTCACCGTCACGCCGCCGGCCGCGATCGAGTCGATCGCGCAGCGGTGTCTGAAGGCCGGCTTCCAGATCTGGATCCACGCGATCGGCGACCGGGCCAACCGTTCCGCGCTCGACGCGATCGAAGCGGCCGAGAGGAAGGTCCCGGCCGCCGACCCGCGGCCGCGGATCGAGCACGCGCAGGTGGTGACGCCGGAGGACCGGCCGCGATTCGCGCGGCTCGGCGTGATCGCGTCGATCCAGCCCGCGTTCACGACCTCGGACATGCCGTGGGCGGAGGCGAGGCTCTCCCCCGAGCGGATCGGCGAATCATACGCGTGGCGGTCGCTCCAGAAGGCGGGCGCGAAGCTCGCCGGCGGAAGCGATTTCCCGGTCGAGTCGAACGATCCCCGGAAGGGGATCTACGCCGCCGTAACGCGGGAGGACGCCCAGGGACACCCGCCCGGCGGATGGCGTCCGGGGGAGGATCTGTCGCGGAAGGACGCGATCGCGCTGTACACGAGCGGCGCAGCCTACGCCATGTTCCAGGAAACCCGCCGCGGATCGATCTCCGCCGGACGGGACGCCGACTTCACCGTGGTCGACCGGGATCTCGCGGCCTGCCCCGCGGCCGAGATCGCGAAGGCGCGCGTCCTCATGACGATCGTCGCCGGACACGTCGCTTTCCCGCGCCGATGAAGCGCGCGCGCCCCGCGGGACCCGCTGCCGCGTTTCTCGCGGGGGTCGCGGCCGTCCTTCTCGCGGCCGCCGCGTGCCGGAAGCCGCCGGTCCCCGCCGGGGACCCGGAGACCGCGGCGCGGGAGGCCATGGTGCGCACTCAGATCGTGGCCCGCGGGATCGGCGACCCCCGGCTCCTGGCGGCGCTGCGCGAGGTCCCGCGCCATCTCTTCGTCGATCCGGCGCATCGGGGAGAAGCGTACGCGGACCGCCCGGTGCCGATCGGCGAGGGGCAGACGATGACCCAGCCCTATGTGGCCGCTCTGATGACTCAGCTTCTCGACATCCAGCCGTCGGATCGGATCCTCGAGATCGGGACGGGTTCCGGCTACGAGTCCGCGGTGCTGTCGCGCCTCGCCTCGGAGGTCTTCTCGATCGAGATCCTCCCGGACATTTCGCGCCGGGCGCAGGAGAGACTCCAGGCCCTGCACTGCGGCAACGTCCGATTCCGCATCGGCGACGGCTACCGGGGTTGGCCGGAGGCGGCGCCGTTCGACGGGATCATCGTCACCGCGGCGCCCCGCCAGATTCCGCCGGCCCTGCTCGGTCAGCTGGCGCCGAACGGCCGCATGGTCATTCCGGTCGGCGACTTCTTCCAGGAGCTGAAGGTCTACGCGAAGGACGCGAAGGGAAACGTGACGGAGAACTCGGTGATACCCGTGAGGTTCGTGCCCATGTCGGGGGAGGCGGCGAAGCCATAACAGGCGCGGCGATGCATCGAGCCGGGCGGGCGCGTGGCACCCGCCCGCGGGCTTAACGTACATCTCTGGTACGCCGCGCCCGCGGGCCGGCTGCCCCGCATCCCGCCGGGCTCGCGCCTCGCCGCGCCTGTGCTGCGGCGAGCGATGCCGGTGTGCGGAACGATCAGCTCGTTGGTCAACCGGTGCGAGCTGAGTCGGCGCGATCCTATTGCCATCGAGCATCCGAAACGGTTCGCGCAAGCTCACCGGCGATCGCGCCGTAGCTCGCCAGAGCGGAGGCGGACGGCTCGATGCATTGCGGCCCCGGTTATTCCCCTGATTCCCGCGACAACGCCTCTCGGTTCAGAACCACCCGAAAGCGCGGCGAGGCGCGAGCCCGGCGGGATGCGGGTTTCCGGGCGGCGGTGAAGGCGTACCGAAAGCCGTACATCGAGCCGCCGACCGGGAAGACGCGCGCGCCCGGCTCGATGCATCGCCGCGCTTGCTACCTCCAGTGGCCTTCGACCCAGTAATACCCGCTCCGGTTGTGCCTCCAGTGCCCGGGCACCCATCGCGCGCGGGCGCGCGGCCGTCTCTCCCAGTGCCCCGGGCTCCAGACGTACGTGCCGGCGACCCACGCCTGATGCCCGCCGATCCAGACGTAGTCCGGGCCGGGAGATCGCTCGATCACTTCGACCCGCGCGGGCGGCGGCGGGCGCCGAACGTACGCGACGCCGGGGGGTGGAGGAACGAGGCAACCGACCAGGAGAGCGAGGATGGGAAGGGTTCCGATGATGGGAAGCGTCTTTCGCGTCATGCGAGCCCTCCGGCGCTTTCGGGCAGCAATTTCCGGGCCGGTGATTTTCCGGCGGTCCGGAAAAAGGGACGAGCTCGGGCGAGCGGCCTCGAGCTTGGTTAGAATCCGCGCCATGGCGGCGGTCGTCGAGATTCCGGATCCGCGGGCCCTTCGCGATGAGGCCCGAGCCGAGATCCAGCGGGCGCTCGACGGAGGGGCGATCCTCTCCTTTCCGTGCTTCCCGATCGCGATCGCGGCGCAAGACCGCGAGTTCCTTCTGAGCCTTCGGCAGACCCGCGCCGCATACCACAAGAACATCGCGTACCGGCCGGCGCAGGAACGCGTCAGCGGTTTCACCGCCGGAAATCCCGGTGGCGGCGTGCGCCTGCGCGACGTCCTCCGCCGCTATTCGAAGAGCACCATCGCGTTTCTCGGCGGGTTGTTCCCGCGCTACGCTGCGGCCTGGACGGTCGATTACGCGAGCTTTCGTCGGCTCGAGGAGGCGGGGCGCGATCTGTCCGCGTCGAAGCGCAACGACCGGCTGCACGTCGACGCGTCTCCCACCCGGCCGACCCGCGGCGACCGGATCCTGCGGTTCTTCACGAACGTCAACCCGGAAAATCCGCGGCATTGGAAGACGGGTTCGGAGGTCTTCCCGGCGCTCGCCGAGCGGTTCGCGCGCGCCTCGGGGCTGCTCGCGAAAGCCGAGCGCGGCGGCCTCGTCTCGCGGGCGCGCCGATGGGGAGCGGCGCTCGGTCTCCCCGTCGCCGCCCACTCGGCGTACGATCGCTTCGTGCTCCTCTTCCACGATTTCCTCAAGAGCGACGACGGGTACCAGCGGAGCGCTCCGGCCGACGAATTCCGATTTCCGCCGGGCTCGTCGTGGATGGTCTACACCGACACGGTCAGCCACGCGGTGCTCTCGGGACGGTTCGCCATCGAGCAGACGGTCCGGATCGCGCGCCGCTCGCTCGCGGTCCCGGATCGCGCCCCGATCGCCGTTCTCGAGAAGCTCGCCGGGCGCGCGCTCGCGTGACCCGCCGCCGCGCCGCATTCCGGCGCACGAAGATCGTGGCCACCCTCGGCCCCTCGACCGACGTTCCCGGCGTGCTCCGCTCCGTCCTCGCGGCGGGCGTCGACATCGTGCGCCTGAACGCGTCGCACGGCGACGCGGCGGCGCACCGGTCGAGGATCGAGGCGGTGCGGCGTCTCGAAAGGGAGCTCGGCCGGCCGATTCCGATCGTGTTCGACCTCTCAGGCCCGAAGATCCGCACCGGGACGTTTCCCGGAGGAGGGCGGGAAGTGCATCGCGGCGAACGCCTTCTGCTCGCTCCCGAGAACGAGGCCCGCGCGGGCGAGATCCCGGTGAACTACCGGCACCTGGCGCGCGACGTCTCGCCGGGCGACCGGATCCTCGTCGACGAC
>DATFVB010000288.1 GCA_035260525.1 Thermoanaerobaculia bacterium | reverse complement strand
TCGAATGGGTCGTCGAGGGCGTGCGTGCGCCGCGCGTGGCGTGCCGCGTCCGGATCGGCGGTTTCGTCAAGGATCACAAGGGGCTGAATTTTCCGGGGGTGAAGCTCTCGATCGGCTCGCTCACCGCCAAGGACCGGCGCGACGTCGCGTTCGCCGCGGGCGCCGGCGTCGACTTCGTCGCGCAATCGTTCGTCCGCTCCGCCGACGATCTCCTGCAGCTGAAATTGCTCCTGCGCCGTCACCGCGCCCCGCTCCCGGTGATCGCCAAGATCGAAAAGCCGGAGGCGCTCGGTGATCTCGACGGGATCCTGCGGACCGCCGACGGGATCATGGTCGCGCGCGGCGATCTCGGCGTGGAGCTTCCGGCGCAGGACGTGCCGGAGATCCAGAAGCGCCTGATTCGGCGCGCCAACGAGCAGGAGATCCCGGTCATCACGGCCACGCAGATGCTGGAGTCGATGATCGAGCGCGCCCGGCCGACGCGCGCGGAGGCCTCCGACGTCGCCAACGCGATCTTCGACGGCACGGACGCCGTGATGCTTTCCGCCGAGACGGCGAGCGGCGCCTACCCGGTCGAGGCCGTCGCGATGATGGCGCAGATCGCCTCGCGGGCCGAGGAGTCGGAGTTCCTCGGCGGCGCCGGGGCGTCGCGGCGCGACCACACGGTGGCGCACGCCGTCGCCCTCGCGGCGTGCCAGACGGCCGCGGAGATCGGCGCGAGCGCGATCGTGTGCTTCACCGAGACCGGAAGGACGGCGCTCCTGCTTTCGAAATTCGTCCGCGGGCGCCCGATTTTCGCGATCTCCCGCCGCTTCGCGTCCTGTCGGAGATCGACGCTCTACGCGGGCGTGACCGGGCTCACGCTCGCCATGCCGGCGAACACCGACCGCATGATCGCCAACGCGAAGGCGCGCCTCGCGAGCCTCGGATACGTCCGCCGCGGAGACCGGATCGTGATCGTGTCGGGCTCGACGCGCGTGCGCGGCGCGACGAACCTGATGAAGGTCGGCACGGTCTGACCCCCCTCGCGGAAGCTCGCTCGGGGATCGAAGGCGCGTGCCCGTCGCGCGGCTCGTCGAACGAGCGACTCGACCGCGCGTACGGGCACCCCCCTCGCAGCGCTTCCGCTCCCGCATCGCGGAGCTTTCGCCTCGGTTACTTCGGCGAAAGCTTTCCGCGATGCGATGGGCCCCGATGCGGTTCCTCCGTTAAATCCACCCGGTGTGGAAGAGTGTTCGTCGACCAGAACGGGGACCTGGCCTTCCTGATATGGATGTACGTGTCCCGGTACGAAGGTCTCGCTTCGCCTTTTCCGGGGAGAACGGATTAGAGAATCCGATTTAACGCGAAAAGTCCTCCAGCGACACCGCCGGCAGATATTCGCCGATCCGCCGCCGCGTCCACCACGCCCCGGTCCGCCGCCGCGTCGCGAGATCCGTGAAGCGGTAGTCCCAGAGCTCGGCCCGCACGAAGCGCGGCGCGTGGCCGTGAAAGGGATCATCCGCGAGGAGGTGCGTCACGTCGCGATCGCCTTCGAGCAGCCGGTGCGCGAAGGAGATGAACCAGGGACTCTGGCGGACGTCGCCGAGCGCGGCGAACCACATCTGCCAGTCCAGCCGCGGCTGGTGCGGCTCGACGAACCCGGGACGCCTCAGGACGTCGCCCGGCTTCCAGCGGAACGCGTAGGGACGCCACGTCGCGCCGTCCTCGCTTCCCTCGACGACGATCTCGGGACGCGAGGTCGTCATGACCGCGAAGAGGCCATAGCCGTTGACCGTGCGGAACGGCTCGGCGGCCGAGACCGCCGAGGCGAGCGCCGCCGTCGCGCGGGAGCGCGGAAAGGTGACCTCGAGCAGCCGGACCGTGCCGAGGAGGAGGACCGCGGCGGCGACGGCGGCGAGCAGCGGCCGCGGCCAGCCGGACGGGCCTCTCGAAGGCGCGGCCGCCCCGGCGCGGAGCGTCTGATCGTCCACCAGCAAAAGGCAGAGCGCGAGCGTCAGCAGGTTGAAGAACGCGTAGTTGCCGGTCAGGCCGATCAGCACCTGCAGCAGGGCCGTCGCCAGCAGCGCGCCGTTGCGGAGCCGCCGTGGGGCGAAGAAGAAGAACGGCGCGGCGAGCTCGATCGCGAAGAGGAGGACCGCCGAGACGGCCTGGACGGAGCCCGGCATCTGGTGGGCCCACCAGCCGATCCAGGTCGGGAGCGGCTGGGTCTCGTAGTGGAAGGTGAGCGCGGTGAGATCGCGCCACGAGCGATCGCCGCTCGCGAGCTTGACGATGCCCGAGGAGACCATCAGCCGGAAGAGGAGGCAGCGAAACAGGAAAATGGAGACTCGCGACGGCGGCGGCGCGCTTCCCGAGGCGCCCCGAAGCCGCCGCGGGTCGACGACGAAGATCGAGAGGAAGAGGGTCTCGATCAGGAGCGCGTCCCACTGGAACGAAAGGAACTCGCCTCCGACGGCGGAGAGCGAGAGATAGAGCGCCCAGCAGCCGAACGCGCAGAGGGCGGGGAAGACGTCCAGGGCGAGCAGGACCGAAAGAACGGCCCCGAGCGCGCACGCGGCGTGGAGCGCGCCGTTGCTGGCTCCGAGCCAGAAGAGAGAGGGGAGGACGCGCCATGCCGTGCTCCCGAGCGCGTCGCGAGCCGCCGCGAGGAGCTCGCCGGCGGGCGCGATGCCGCGGACCCCGATCAACCCGTCGACCTGGATCCCGAGCGAGAGGAACGCGACGAGCGAGATCGCGCCGAGCGTCCCGAGGAAGAGGCGCCGGGAGCGGCGATGGGTCGGCGCCCGCGGATTCTCTCCCCAGGCGGCGTGCGTCGCGGCGGCGGCGAGGTCCCGATGCGCGGCAATCGCGCCGTAGAGTCCCTCCGCGGCGGCCGCGAACGGCCGAAAGCGGTAGAGAGCGAGCGGCGCGCCTGCGCCCGGCCGCAGCGCGAGCGCCCGGAAGACGGCTTCCGCTCCCGAATAGAGCGATCCGTCCGGAAGGATCAGCCCGACCGCCTGCCGGAAACGCTCGACCGGGATCTCCGGAAATCGCGGGGCCGCGGTCCGATACGGCTCGAAGTCCGCCCGGCCTTCGAGGAGGCCGCGCCAGCGCGCGACCCAGAAACGGCAGAAGCCGCAGTCGCCGTCGAAGATCAGGAGCGGCGTTTCCGGAGGCGACGCCACGCGGATCCTCACGGGATCAGCCGCCGGAGCCTCCGGCACGGCCGCCCGCCTTCTCCGCAATCCGCAGATCGCGCCCGGTCATCGGCGCGGGCGCGGGAATCTCCATGAGGCCGAGGATCGTCGGCGCGACGTCCCGAAGCGACCCGCCCGGCGCGAGCGAAAAGCGGGCAATGGACGGCCCGGACGCGGTCGCCACGACGAGCGGAACCGGGTTCGTCGTGTGCGCCGTGTGCGGAGCCCCCGTGACGGGATCGACCATCTGCTCGGCATTGCCGTTGTCGCCCGTCATCACGAACGCGCCTCCCCGCGCGAGGACGGCGTCGGCGACGCGCCCGAGGGACCCGTCGACGCATTCGACCGCCGCGATCGTCGGGGCGAGCTTCCCCGTGTGGCCGACCATGTCGGCGTTGGCGTAGTTCATGACGATCGCGTCGTGGTCGCCCGAGGCGATCGCCTCGAGCGCTTTTTCGGTGATCTCCGGCGCCGCCATCTCCGGGAGGAGGTCGTACGTCGCGACCTTCGACGAGGGGACGAGGATCCGCGACTCGCCCACCCACGCCTTCTCGACCCCGCCGTTGAAGAAGTACGTCACGTGCGCGTATTTCTCGGTTTCCGCCAGACGAAGGTTCGTCTTCCCGGCGCCCTCCCACGCGTCGGCGAGGATGCCCGTCAGCGTCTCGGGAGGGAAGGCGATCGGCAGCCGGAACTCCTCCTTGTACTCGGTCATGCAGACGAACGACGGAAACGGCGCGTCGCCTCGCTCGAAGCCGCCGAAGCTCCTCGACGTGAGCGCCTCGGTCATCTCGCGGGCGCGGTCGGCCCGGTAGTTGAAGAAGACGACCCCGTCCCCGCTCCGGATCGTCCCGGCCGGGGACCCGGAGCGCTCGATCACGGTCGGCCGCACGAACTCGTCGGTTTCGCCGTCGCCGGCCGCGATCCGGAGCGCCTCGCGCGCGCCGGCCGCGCGGCGGCCCTGGCCGTGGGCGAGCGCGTCGTAGGCGAGCTTCACGCGGTCCCACCGCCGGTCCCGGTCCATCGCGTAGTAGCGGCCCGAGATCGTCGCGATCGCGCCGACGCCGAGGCGCGCGATCTCCTCCTCGAGCCGGCCGAGATAGATCGAAGCCGACTCCGGCGGGGTGTCCCTTCCGTCGAGGAAGGGATGGACGAAGACCCGCGGCAGCCGCTCGCGCCGGGCGAGATCGAGAAGGGCGAAGAGGTGGCGCTCGTGCGAGTGCACTCCCCCGTCGGAGAGGAGCCCCATCAGGTGCAGGGCGCTTCCGCCCTCGCGCACCCCCTCGCACAGGCCGGTGAGCACGGAATTTTCGAAGAAGCTCCCGTCGCGGATCGCGAGATCGATGCGCAGGATGTCCTGGGGGACCATTCTCCCCGCGCCGAGGTTCAGGTGGCCGACCTCGGAATTCCCCATCTGCCCCGCGGGAAGCCCCACGTCCTCGCCGGATGCGGAAAGAATCGTGTACGGAAAGTCGCGGCGCAGACGGTCCCAGACCGGCGTTCGCGCGAGGGCGATGGCGTTGCCCTCCCGGGAGTCCCGGACGCCCCACCCGTCGCAGATGACGAGGACGACCGGACGGAGCGGAGCGCTTCGCGGCACGCCGAAGATTATTCTGAATTCGCGGGATTTTGGAATTGATTTCGCATGTGATCGAATGAGCCATGACAGAGGAGGGCCGGTGAGTTCGACTTCGAGGAAGAGCGCTCCATTGCCGGTCGAAGAGCTGGACCGGCTCTGCGTCGACACGGTGCGCACCCTCTCGATGGACGCCGTGCAGAAGGCGGACTCGGGACATCCCGGCACGCCGATGGCGCTCGCGCCCGCCGCGTACGTGCTCTGGACGCGCATCCTCCGCTACGACCCGAAGGACCCGCTCTGGGCCGATCGGGACCGCTTCATCCTCTCGTGCGGCCACGCATCGATGCTCCTGTATTCCGCGCTGTTCCTGACCGGCTACGCCGTCTCCCTCGAGGACATCGAGAATTTCCGCCAGCTCCACTCGATCACCCCGGGACATCCCGAGCGCGGGATGACGCCGGGAGTCGAGGTGACGACGGGACCGCTCGGGCAGGGGTTCGGCAACGCCGTCGGGATGGCGATCGCCGAGCGGCTGCTCGCCGAGCGCTTCAACCGTCCGGGCCACGAGGTCGTCGATCACCGCACGTGGGGCTTCTGCAGCGACGGCGATCTCATGGAGGGCGTGGCGTCCGAGGCCGCGTCGCTCGCGGGGCACCTGAAGCTCGGCAAGCTCCAGCTCCTCTACGACGACAACCACATCTCGATCGAAGGGAATACCGCGCTCGCGTTCAACGAGGACGTCGGCGTCCGCTTCGAGGCGTACGGGTGGCACGTCGTCCGGATCGCCGACGCAAACGACCTCGACGCCCTGGAGGGCGCGTTCCGGGACGCGGCGGGAGAAGCGGAGCGACCGTCGCTCATCATCTGCCGCTCGCACATCGGCTATCCCGCGCCCCACAAGATGGACACCGCCGAGGCGCACGGATCTCCGCTCGGGGAAGACGAGGTCCGCGCGACGAAGAAGATCCTGGGATGGGATCCGGACGCGCACTTCGTCGTGCCCGACGAGTCGCTCGCCCGCTGGCGCGAGGCGGGGAAGAAGAGCGCCGGGCACCATGCCGAATGGAACCGCCGTTTCGAGGCGTACGCCCGCGCGTTCCCGGACCTCGCGCGCGAGTTCCGCGACGGGTTCGCCGGGAAGCTTCCGGCCGGATGGGACGCGGACGTGCCGAGCTTCCGCCCGCAGGACGCCAAGAAGGGGCAGCTCGCGACGCGGAAGGCCTCGGGGAAGGTGTTGAACGCGATCGCGAAGAGGTACCCGGCGCTGGCGGGGGGCTCGGCGGACCTTGCGCCGTCGACGGACACGCTGATCGAGGGGGAGGCCGATTTCGAGGCGGAGTCGAACGGCCGCAACTTCCACTGGGGCGTGCGCGAGCACGCGATGGGCGCGGCGTTGAACGGCATGGCCGCGCACGGGGGCGTGCGCCCCTTCGGCGCGACGTTCTTCATCTTCTCCGACTACATGCGCCCCTCGGTTCGTCTGGCGGCGCTCTCCGAGCTTCCCGTGATCTGGGTCTGGACCCACGACTCGATCGGCCTCGGCGAGGACGGGCCGACGCACCAGCCGGTCGAGCAGCTCGCGTCGTTCCGGGCGATGCCGGGCATCGTTCTGATCCGCCCGGCCGACGCCAACGAGACCGCGCAGGCGTGGAAGGTCGCGATCGCCCACACCGGGGGGCCCGTCGGGCTCGTGCTGACGCGGCAGGGCGTGCCCGTCCTCGACCCGGCGAAGTACGGCCGGGCGATGCGGGTCGATCGCGGCGGCTACATCCTTTCCGAAGCGCCCGGGGGAAAGCCGGAGGTCGTCCTGATCGCCTCCGGGTCGGAAATCTCGGTCGCGCTCGAGGCCCAGGAGCTCCTGTCGAAGAAGAAGATCCCCGCAAGGGTGGTCTCGATGCCGTCGACGTGGCTCTTCGACCGCCAGCCCCGGGCGTGGCGCGAGAAGGTGCTGCCGCCCGAGGTCGCCGCGCGCGTCTCGATCGAGGCGGGAACGACGTTCGGGTGGGACAAATACGTGGGGCCCCGCGGGATCGCGATCGGCATCGACCGCTTCGGCGCCTCGGCGCCGGGCGCGACGAACATGAAGGAAGCGGGCTTCACGCCGGAGCACGTCGCGAGGGAGGCCGCGAGACTGGCCGCGGCGAAGCATCCGCGCGCCGCGAAGCGCACCGCCGGCGGAAGAGCCGCGAAGCGGGCCGGAAACCAGAAGGTCGCCAAGGCCGCCGCGCGGGTCACGCCCGGGCGGCGGACCCGGAGGAAGAAGTGAAGGTCGCGTTCGGGAGCGACCACGCGGGCCTGGAGCTCAAGCGCGAGCTCCTCGCCTGGGCCGAATCGGCGGGCCATCGCGTCGTGGACCTCGGCAACGCCCGGTACGACCCCGCCGACGACTACCCGGACTTCGCGCGAGCGGTCGCGGTCGCGGTCGCGCGCGGCGAGGCGGAACGCGGGATCGTCGTCTGCGGCTCGGGCGTGGGGGCGTCGGTCGCCGTCAACAAGGTTCCGCGGGCGCGCGGCGCCGTCTGCCACGATACGTTCTCCGCGCGGCAGGGGGTGGAGGACGACGACGCGAACATCCTCGCGTTGGGAGCCCGCGTGATCGGCGGCGCGCTCGCGAAGGAGGTCGCGGCGGCGTTTCTCGGCGCGCGGTTCTCCGGCGCCGAGCGCCACGTCCGCCGTCTCGAGAAAGTGAACCAGATCGAGCTCGACGCCCGTACGGGCGTTTTCGAATTTCCGGAGGTGAGAAAGAAATGAGCGCCGCGAAGAACTCCCTGTTTCGTCTGAAGGATTTCGGTGTGTCGGTGTGGTGCGACGAGCTCTCCCGCGACATGATCCGCGGCGGCGGCCTGAAGAAGTTGATCGACGAGAAGGCGGTCGTCGGCGTCACTTCGAATCCGTCGATCTTCCAGAAGGCGCTCTCGGAAGGGAACGCTTACGACGCCGACGTCGAGACGCTCGCCGCGGCCGGCAAGAGCACGCCGGAGATCTTCGATGCCCTCGCGATCCAGGACATCAAGGAGGCGTGCGACGTCCTGCGCCCCGTCCACGACGCCACCGGAGGCGAGGACGGCTACGTCTCGATCGAGGTCCTGCCGTCGCTGGCCGCCGACACGGACGGGACGATCGCGGAGGCCTCGCGGTATCACCGCGAAATCGCGAAGCCGAACCTGATGGTCAAAATCCCCGCCACGCCCGAGGGGATCCCCGCGATCCGGCGGATGACCGCGCTCGGAAAGTCGATCAACATCACGCTCATCTTCTCCGTCGACCGCTACGCCGAGGTCGCCGAGGCGTACCTCTCCGGGCTGGAGGAGTTCGTCCGCTCGGGCGGAGACCCCCGTCCGGTCGCTTCCGTCGCCTCCTTCTTCGTGTCCCGGATCGACACCGAGACCGACCGGCGCATCGAGGCGGCGCTCTCGGGCGAGAAGGACCCGGAGCGGCGCCGCCGGCTCGAATCGCTGAAGGGAAAGATCGCCGTCGACAACGCGAAGATCGCGTTCGCGAAGTTCCGCGCGATCTTCTCCGGCGCGCGGTGGGAAGCGCTCGCGAAGAAGGGGGCGCGCCTGCAGCGCTGCCTCTGGGCCTCGACGTCGACGAAGAACAAGAGCTATTCCGACATCCTGTACGTGCAGGAGCTGATCGGCGGGCCGGCCGTCAACACGATGCCGATCAAGACCATGGACGCCTATCTCGACCACGGCCGTCCGGAAGAGACGATCACGCGCGGCGTCGAGGAGGCCGGGCGCGAGATCGCCGCCCTGGCGGACTTCGGCATCGACTACCACGACATCACCGACAACTTCTCCGAAGCCGACGGGGTCCGGAAGTTCGAGGATTCGTACCAGGAGCTCCTCGCGGGGCTCGAGGCGAAGCGACGCCAGCCGGTCGCGGGCGTCACGGCGCGCCGGTGAAGCGCGCGCCCGCGCGGGACTGGCTCCGGCTGGGGCCGGAGGGGTCCCGTGTCCGCGAGATCGAGGCCCGGCTCGGCCGCGAGGAGTTCGTCGACCGCGTCTGGCGCCGCGACGCGTTCGCGTGGAAATCGGACGAGAAGCATCGGGCGATCATCGAGGACGCGCTCGGCTGGCTCGACGCGCCGTCGGAGATGCTGCGCCGCGCGCAGGATCTCGAGGGTTGGGCGGCGCACGCCCGGCGCGACCGGCGGCACGTCGTGCTCTGCGGCATGGGCGGCTCCTCGCTCGCGCCCGAGGTCTTCGGCCGGATCCTCGGCCGCCCCGAGGCGCCGGAGCTGATCGTCCTGGACTCGACGTCGCCGGAGCAGGTGCGCGACGCGTCCGCCCGAATCGACCCCGACGCGACGCTCTTCCTCGTCTCCTCCAAGTCCGGGGGAACGCTCGAGACGATCTCGCAATTCCGGTACTTCCACGAGCAGGTGCTGCGCCGCGCGGGATCCGCGGAGCGAGCGGGCGAGCAGTTCGTCGCGATCACCGACTCCGGATCGCCTCTCGAGAAACTCGCCATCGAGAACCGTTTCGCCGACGTCTTCGAGAATCTGCCGGGGATCGGCGGGCGGTACTCCGCGCTGTCGTACTTCGGTCTCGTCCCGGCGGCGCTGTGCGGCGTCGACCTGCCGCGACTGCTGGAGCGCGCCGACGAGGCGGCCCAGGCGTGCCGCGCCCGGGGCGGGCGCAATCCCGGTCTCGCGCTCGGCGCCGCGCTCGGCCGTTTCGCGGCGGCCGGCCGCGACAAGGCGACGATCGTCTGCACCGCGGCGATCGCGCCGTTCGGCCCCTGGCTCGAGCAGCTGGTCGCCGAATCGACGGGCAAGGAAGGCGCGGGGATCGTGCCGGTCGACGGGGAGCCGCTCGGCTGGCCGGAGGACTACGCGCCGGATCGCTTCTTCCTCTACGAGCGGCTGGACGGCGCCGAAGACGCGGGGCCGATCGACGAGAAACTGGACCGTCTGGCGCAGGAGGGGCACCCCGTGCGGGCGCGCGCGTGGCGCGACCGGTACGACCTCGGCGCGCGCATGTTCGTCTGGGAATTCGCGGTTGCCGTCGCGGGCGCGGTCCTGGGGATCGACCCGTTCGACCAGCCGAACGTGCAGGAATCGAAGGACAACACCAACGCGGTGCTCGCCGAGTACGGGCGCACGAAGTCGCTGCCGCGCGAGCGGGGCCGCCGCGACGAGCGAGGGATCGCGTTCCATGGGGAGACTCTCGAGCGCCTTGTCGCACAGGCGCGTCCGGGCCGCGACTATCTCGCCCTCCAGGCCTACGCCGACCGCAGCCCGAAGAACGAGGACACCCTGCTTCGGCTGCGCCGGGAGCTGCGCAACCGGACGCACTGCGCGACGACGGTCGGCTTCGGGCCGCGGTTCCTCCACTCGACCGGACAGCTCCACAAGGGAGGGCCGCACGAAGGCGTCTTCCTCCAGGTCGTGGACCCGGGCGAGTCCGACGTCGCGATCCCGGGAGCGGGCTACGGTTTCGCGACGTTCCTCGAGGCGCAGGCGATCGGGGACGAGAAGGCGCTTCGGAGCCGCGGCCTCCCGTTCTCGGGCGCCGTGGGCTCCGGCCCGTCCGCCGACGCGCTTTCGGCCTGGGCCGACCGCGTGCGGTCGGCGTTGGAGAAACGAAAATGAAGCTCGGAATGATCGGTCTCGGCCGGATGGGCGCCAACATGACGAAGCGGCTGACGCGCGGCGGCCACGCGGTCGTCGCCTGGTCGAAGGGGAACGAGGAACCGGCGGCGCGCGACGCGGGGGCGGAGTGGGCGCCCTCGCCGGAAGCGCTGCTGCGCTCGCTACCGAAGCCGGCGGTCGTCTGGCTGATGATCCCGGCGGGCGCGCCGGTCGACGAGACGATCGGCGCCCTCGGCCCGGGGCTCGCGGCCGGCGACATCGTGATCGACGGAGGGAACTCGTTCTACCGCGATTCGATGCGGCGCGCCGACGAGCTCGCCCGGCGCGGCGTCTTCTTCGTCGATGCCGGCACGTCGGGGGGCGTCTGGGGCCTCGAGAACGGCTACTGCCTGATGGTCGGCGGGGACGCGGCGGCCGTCGAGCGCGCGCGGCCGATCTTCGAGACGCTCGCTCCCGAGCACGGGTTCGCGCGCGTCGGGACCTCCGGCGCGGGCCATTACGTCAAGATGGTCCACAACGGGATCGAATACGCGATGCTGCAGTCCCTCGGCGAGGGATTCGAGATCCTGAACGCCTCCGATTTCTCGCTCGATCTTCCGCAGATCGCCGGGATCTGGCGTTACGGCTCGGTGGTGCGCTCGTGGCTCCTGGATCTGCTGACCGACGCGCTCGGGAAGGACCCGAAGCTCGAGCACATCAAGGGGTGGGTGGACGACTCCGGCGAGGGGCGCTGGACGCTCGAGGAGGCGATCGACCACGCGGTCCCCGCTCCCGCGCTGGCCGACGCCCTCTTCGCGCGCTTCCGCTCCCGCCAGGCCGATTCGTTCTCGGCCCGCGCGATCGCCGCGCTCCGCAACGAGTTCGGCGGCCACGCGGTGAAGAAGTCGTGACGGCCGCGGGCCATCGAAATCGACCGGGGAAGAGCCAGAAACGCGGGGGAAAGAAGGCGAGACGCGCTCGAAGCCGGCCTCCGGCGGCGCGCCCCGCGAAATCCGAGCACGGCGCGCTCCGGCAGGGCGCCGCGTCGCCGGCCGAAGCGATCGCCGCTTCCCCCGCCCCTGAACCCTGCGCGCTGGTGATCTTCGGCGCCTCCGGCGACCTCACCGCCCGCATGCTGGTGCCGGCGCTCGCGAAGCTCGGCAAGGAGCGCGCGCTCCCGGACGGGTTCTTCGTCGTCGGGGTCGCCCGGAGCCCGATGACCGATGCCGGGTTCCGCGCCGCGATGCAGGCGGCGGTCGCGAAGTTCACGACGGATCCGCTTCAGGTCACCGAGCTCCCTCCCGAGCTCCTGGGCCGGTTCTTCTACGTCGCGGGAGAGTTTCACGAAGCGGCGACGTATCGCCGGCTCCGCGGGGTTCTCGCCAAAGCGCGGCGCAAGGGGGAGGACTGCCCCGAAAATCACGTCTTCTACCTCGCGACGCCGCCGGGGGTCGATCCGGTGATCGTCGGAGAGCTCGGCCGCGTCGGCCTCGCGACGGAGGAGAAGGGTTGCTTCTCGCGGGTCGTCGTCGAGAAGCCGTTCGGACACGACCTCGACTCCGCCCGGGCGTTGAACGCGGAGATCCATCGTGTATTCCGCGAGGATCAGATCTTTCGGATCGATCACTACCTCGGGAAGGAGACCGTCCAGAACATCCTCGTCCTGCGCTTCGCCAACGGGATCTTCGAGCCCCTCTGGAACCGCCGTTACGTGGACAACGTGCAGATCGCCGTCGCGGAGTCGCTCGGCGTGGGGCATCGCGCAGGTTACTACGAGTCGGCGGGGATCGTCCGCGACATGTTCCAGAACCACCTCCTTCAGCTCCTGTGTCTCACCGCCATGGAGGCGCCGGTCCGGCTCGACGCCGAGTCGGTCCGCAGCGAGAAGGTGAAGGTGCTTCGGTCGATCCGCCCGATTCCCGCGGATCGGATCGACGACTGGGCGGTGCGAGGGCAGTACGGGCCCGGCGTGGTCGGCGGCGAGGAGGTCGCGGGTTACCGGCAGGAGCCGGGCGTGGCCCGGAGCTCGACGACGCCGACGTACGCCGCCGTCCGGTTTTTCATCGACAACTGGCGATGGGCGGGCGTCCCGTTCTATCTCCGTTCCGGCAAACGGCTCACGAAGCGCACGACCGAGATCGCGATCGAGTTCCGCGACGTTCCGCACATGACGATCTTCGTGAAAGACGCCGGGATTGCCGCGCGCATCGAGAAGAACGTGCTCACCCTGAAGATCCAGCCGGACGAGGGGATCTCCCTGAAGTTCCTCGCGAAGATCCCCGGGGCGGGAATGCGGGTCACGCCCGAGTTCATGGACTTTCCATACGACCAGCTCGGCGCCGCCCGGCAGGGCGGTTACGAGCGGCTGCTCCTCGACATCATGCACGGCGACGCGACCCTCTTCACCCGCGGCGACGAGGTCGAGGAGGCCTGGCGGGTCGTGACGCCGATCCTCGAAGGGTGGGGACGGAAGAAGCCGCGCGATTTCCCGAACTATCCCGCCGGCACGATGGGACCCGAGGTCGCGGCGAACACGTTCGTCGAACGGGACGGGCGCCGCTGGCGGACACTTTAGTCCGGAGCGCGCATGACGCGTTCCGTTTTCGAAACACCGTCGGCGCTCGCCTGCGAGGCGGCCGCCGAGTTCTTCCGGCGCGCAGACGAGGCGATCCGCCGGCGCGGGCGCTTTCTAACCGCGCTCTCGGGGGGCGACACGCCCCGCGCATCCCACGCCGCGATCGCCGAAGGGGCCGGCGAGCTCGACTGGCGGCTGGTGCATCTTTTCTGGGGCGACGAGCGATGCGTGCCGCCGGAAGACCCGAAGAGCAACTACCGCATGGCTGCGGAGACGCTTCTCTCGCGGGTCCCGATCCCCGCGGAGAACGTGCATCGCTGGAAGGCCGAGCGTGAGCCGGAGGAAGCCGCTTCGCTCTACGAGAAGGAGCTCGTTTCGGCCGCCGGTGCTCCACCCGTCCTCGACCTGGTTTTTCTCGGGGTCGGTTTGGACGGTCACACGGCTTCGCTCTTTCCCGGCTCGGCCGTTCTCGCGATCACGGACCGCTCTTGCGCCGCGAACTTCGTTCCCTCGCTCGGCTCCTGGCGTTTGACGTTGACCTATCCGGCGCTCAACGCCGCGCGCGAAGCCCTGTTTCTCGTGGAAGGGAAAGAGAAGCGCGAAATCGTCCGGAAGATCGAGGCGGGCGGCGACTACCCGGCGGCCCGGGTTAAGGCGGCGCGGACGCTGTGGTTCATGGACAAGGCGTCGGCGGCGGGGGAGTAGCCCACTTGTGTGATTGGGGATTCGAAGGAGAGCGGGAAAAATTTGACAACTACAATGATGAAGTTCAGACTGGTCGGTATGACTGGTATTGAGCGTGTGGCCGATCGAATGCACAAAGAGATTGGCCTCTCTCATGCGACATCTCTTCGGATAACCCGAAAGCTGAGCCGACTCGCTGAGTCTGTGGCCTGGGCGAGACCTGTCCTGGCCACCAAGACAACTGACAAGAAGGCGAAATCCTCCGTGAAGTTCGCCCCCAAGAAATCAAAGGCGAGAAAGAAGTCTCAAGGCTCCCACCGCTAAA
>DATFVB010000287.1 GCA_035260525.1 Thermoanaerobaculia bacterium | reverse complement strand
GGCCTCGTCGCGCGCGGGCTCGTGCTGCTGATCGGGCTCATCACGAACCTCGCGTTCTACCAGCGGTTCTCCTTCTCGTTCGCCTCGCCGGCGGGCAACACGCTCGGCGCGGCCGTGATCGCCGTGCCCGTGATCGGCGGGGTGATCGTCGGCCTGATGGCGCGCTTCGGGTCGAAGGCGATCCGCGGGCATGGCATTCCCGAGGCGATGGAGCAGGTGCTCCTGAACAAGAGCCGGATCCCGCCCCGCGTCACGTTCCTGAAGCCGCTCTCGGCCGCCGTGGCGATCGGCACGGGCGGACCGTTCGGCGCCGAAGGGCCCATCATTGCGACGGGAGGCGCGCTCGGCTCCCTCCTCGGTCAGGTCGTCCCCACGACCGCCGTCGAGCGGAAGATCCTCCTCGCCGCCGGCGCCGCCGCCGGGATGGCGGCGACCTTCGGAAGCCCGGTCGCCGCCGTGCTCCTCGCGATCGAGCTGCTGCTCTTCGAGTTCCGCGCGCGGTCGCTCGTCCCCGTCGCGCTCGCTTCCGCGGCGGCGACCGGGATGCGGTACATCCTCGTCGGTTCCGACCCCGTGTTCCCGATGACGGCCCTCTCGACGCCGAGCGGCGGCGCGCTCGCCCTCTACGTCGTGCTCGGCGGGCTCGTCGGGCTCGCCGCGGTGGGAGCCACCCGCGCGGTCTACGCGGTCGAAGACGCGTTCGAGAAGCTCCCCGTCCACTGGATGTGGTGGCCGGCCCTCGGCGCGGTCGCGGTCGGCGTCATCGGATATTTCCGCGGCGACACGATGGGCGTCGGCTACGACAACATCGAGAAGATCGTCTCGGCCAAGTTCACGCTCGAGGCGCTCGCCGTGCTCGGAATCCTCAAGTTCCTTTCCTGGGCGATCTCGCTCGGGAGCGGCACCTCGGGCGGGACGCTCGCCCCCCTGTTCACGATCGGCGGCGCGGTCGGAGCGCTCCTCGGCGCCGGTCTGGCCATGATCTTCCCGGGCGCCGGGATCGACATCCGCATCGCGGCCCTGGTCGGCATGGCGGCGATGTTCGCCGGCGCCTCCCGCGCGCTCCTGACGTCGGTCGTGTTCGCGTTCGAAACGACCCTCCAGCCGCTCGGCCTCCTGCCGCTCCTCGGCGGCTGCACGGCCGCGTTCCTCGTGGCTTCGCTCCTGATGCGCGAGAGCATCATGACCGAGAAGATCTCGCGCCGCGGCGTGCGCGTCCCCGCCGATTACGAGGCCGACTACCTCGGACAGGTCCTCGTCCGCGACGCGTGCTCGAAGGACCTCGTGACGCTCCCGGCCGAGCAGACGCTCGACGCGGCGCGCGCGTGGATCGCGTCCCGCGCGCCGGGAAGCGCGCACCAGGGATTCCCGGTCGTCGACGCCCGGGGCGTCCTGCGCGGGGTCCTCACCCGCCGCAATCTCCTCGATCCCGACCAGCCCGGCTCCCGGGCGCTCGGAGATCTCATCACCCGCGCGCCGGCCGCCGTCCTCCCGGACTCGACGCTGCGTGAGGCTGCCGACCACATGGTGCGGGAGAACGTCGGCCGCCTGCCCGTCATCGACCCCTCCGGCGCGCTCGTCGGGTTCATCACGCGCGGCGACGTCCTCGCGGCGCACCGCGAGCGCCTCGCCGCCGCGCACGAGCCCGAGCCCGTGATCTGGAAAGAGCGCGCGCGAATCCCATCCGGCTAGAATTCCTCCGTGGCGATCCGGGCGTTCCTCGCGTGCGCGGCGGTCGCGGTGCTCGCCCTCGCCTGCCTCTCCGCGCCGAAACCGGGCTCTCCGTCCCTCGATGACTACACGTCCGGGGCGTCGTCGATCGCGGCGGACGTGGACACCCTGTTCCGCACCGGGCGAGCGGCGCCGTCGCTCGAGGTCGACACGGCCGCGCCGCTGCGCTCCGCCGCCGGCGCCTGGAGGAAAGCCGCGGCGCCCGGCGACCGCGTCGAGACGTCGATCGTTGATTTTCCGCGCCGCCCGAAACGGGAAGCGGCGATGACGATACGCGTCGCTCTCAGCGGCACCGGCGCTCGCGACCTCTCCGAGCGGATCGCCGCCGACGAGCGTTTCACGCTCGAGCTCGTGCGAACCGCCGACGGCTGGACGATCCGCCGCACGCAACCGGAATGGGACGGGCGGATCCGGAGCGGACGCCCCCACGTCACCGACGTCACACGTGCGTGGGGCGTCGCCGCCCGCCACGAAGCCTGGGACCCCGCCGAGATGACGAACTACTGCATCCCCGCGACCCACCACCACCCGGGGATCGCCGTCGCCGACTTCGACGGGGACGGCTCCCTCGACATCCTTCTCCCGAGCCGCCGGCCGATCCTGCTCGTCAACGACGGGCATGGCCGTTTCCGCGACGCGACGGAAGGCTCCGGACTCGACCGCCTCCCCCCCGGCGAGGCGGCCGGGGTGGTCGCGGCCGATCTCGACGGCGACGGGCTCCCCGAGCTCTTTCTCACCTACGCCTATTCCGACTGCCGGCTGCTCCACAACGAGGGCCGCGGCCGCTTCCGCGACGTCACGGCGGAATCGGGGCTTTCGGGGCTCTCGGGAACGTACACGTCCGCGGTCTTCTTCGACGCGGACCGCGACGGCCGCCTCGACCTCTTCGTCGCGGCATACGGAGACGCGCGTGTGACCGGCCCCGCGTACTCGGGGAAGAACGGCCCCGGCAGCCGCTTCTTCCACGACGTCGGACGGGGCGGGAAGCCGTTCTTCGTCGACGAGACGGAGAGCGCGGGCTTCACCGACCGCGGCTGGGCGTTCGCCGCGTCCGCCTGCGATTTCGACGGCGACGGGGACGACGACCTCTACGTCGCCAACGACTGCGGAAGGAACTGCCTGTACGAGAACTTCTCGACTCCGGGGTCGCCCCGCTTCCGCGACGTCGCGAAGGCGGCGGGCGTTGTCGACGACGGCTACGGCATGGGAGTGACCTGGGGGGATTACGACAACGACGGACGCTTCGATCTCCACGTCTCGGACTTCTCCTCGCCCTACCGCTGGCTGATCCGCTCGCCGAAGCTCCCGATGCCGCCGCTTCCCGGAATCGTCCAGGCGGTCGCGCGCCCGATCGTCGTCCCGATGCTGCTCCGGCGATGCCAGGGAGACGGCCTCTATCGGAACCGCGGCGACGGGACGTTCGAGCGGACGTCGGAATCGGCCGGCGTCACGGAGGGAGGCTGGGCGTGGGGAACGGAGCTCGTCGACCTCGACGGCGACGGACGGGAAGACCTCCTCGTCGTCAACGGAATGTGGGAGGCCGCGCCGGGCGGGAAGAGCGACGAGGTGAAGTTCTGGAACGAGATGTCGGGCGAGGGGGTCGCCTTCCACGACGGATATTGGGGCGGGATCGACTTCGGCCGCGATGGCATGGCGTCGCGCTCCGCGAAGCACCTCTATCGCAACCTCGGCGGCGGCCGGTTCGAGGACGACGCGTGGATCGAGGGTTTCGACACCCGCGCTGACACGCGCGGCCTCGCGTTCGGAGACCTCGACGGAGACGGCGCGCCCGACGTCGTGCTCTCGACGTTCCGCGGACCCGTCCTCGTCTACCGAAACGGGTGGAGCCACGCGCGTCGGCTCACGCTGCGGCTCGTCTCCCAATCCTCCTTCAACCGGGAGGCCGTCGGCGCCGTCGTCCGCGTCTCCGCGGGCGGGCTCACCCGGATCGGCGAGGTCCGCGCCGGCTCGTCCTATCTCTCCTGCTCGGCCAAGGACCTTTACTTCGGGCTCGGTGACGCCGCGGCGGCCGAGACGATCGAGGTCCGCTGGCCCGACGGGACGCGAGAGGTGCGCCGCGGCGTCGGGGCGGGCTTCCACGTGTGGAAAGAGGGAGAGGCGGGACGGTGAGAACCGCCTCCCCCTGGGCGGCATTCGCCGCGGCGCTCTGGCTCGCCGCTTCGCCGGCGGCAGCCGGAAAGGCGCGATCCTTCCGGATTCAGGCGGCGGGCCGTTCGGTCCGAGTCGTCGTTCCCGAGCTCTTCGAGCCGCTCCTTCCCGGGTCGGTGTATCCGAACCGGCGCAAGCCCCGGAAGCCGCGCGCCACGCCCGTCGCGATCGTCGAGGCGGAGCTCGCCGGCGACGCGGAGCCGTTTCTTCTCGACCGCGGGTTCGTGGTCGCGGAGGTCGAGACGATCGACGCCCCCACGGTCGATCGCGTCCTCGATTCGCTCGCCGCCTCGATCGAGGGAGGCATCGGCGAAGCGACGCTCCTCGCGCGCCGCCCCGGCGACGCGCTCTCCGACCGCCGGATCCGGGCGGCGGCGCTCTTCGACCCGGCGCCGCCGGCCGACCTTTCGCCCCGCGGCGCGGGCGGCGTGCTCTTCTTCCGGACGACGGCCGGCGGCTCCCTGCCGGCCGCCTCGGCGCCTCACGGCTCCATGAGCGAAAGGTGGTACCGGAGCGACCACGGCTTCCCGCGGGAAGCGTTCCGGGACGCGGCGGAGTGGCTCGCCGCCCCGTCCTCCCCGTCGACGAGGGGGGCTTCCCCGCCGCCTCCGGCCTCGCGGTAAAATCCCGGCGATGTCAGGCGTCCCCTCACCCCCCTCCCCCAAAGGAGTCCTTCTCCCCTGGCAGCGCCGGCTCTATCGCATCCTGCTGATACCGCTCGGCCTGATGGCGGCCGATTCGATCTATTTGCTCTCGTTCACGAAGTACTCCTCGTTCTTCATGGCAATGCTCCTCCTGCACCTGGCGCTCGGTCTGCTCCTTGCGATTCCGTTCTTCGCGTTCGCCGTCACGCACGCGAAGCGCATGATCCGGATGCGGAACCGCCGCGCGAAATACGCGGGGCTCGCGATCGCCTCGCTCGCCGTCATCGTCGCGACCACCGGGCTCCTGATGACGTTCAAGGGCGCGACCATCCGGAACCGGCCG
>DATFVB010000286.1 GCA_035260525.1 Thermoanaerobaculia bacterium | reverse complement strand
AGACGACACGGTCTCGGCCAACGAGAAGCTCGGGTTCCCGCCCGACATCCGGGATTACGGTGTCGGCTGCCAGATCCTCCGGGACCTGGGCGTCCGAAAGATGCGGCTCATGACGAACAATCCATCGAAGTACGTCGCGATCGACGGCTACGGTCTCTCGATCGTCGAGCGGGTCCCCCTCGAGGTGCGCCCCACCGAGAAGACGAAGCGCTACCTCGAGGCGAAGAAGAACAAGATGGGGCACCTGCTGAAAATGGTTTGACCGCGCGTCTCCCGCGCGGTCAAACCATCCTGAGCTCGTGAGAGCGAAGGATCTCTTACGGACCGCGCGTCTCCCGCGGCGACCTTCATTCCCGGTACCATCTCTCCAGCCTGTTCGGCGCAATCCCGGCAAAATACCCCGCGAGCACTCGCGCGTTGCGCAGCACCTGGCGGGCCGCGCGGCCGCGGTATCGCCGGGCGGAGGCGGCGCAGGGCGCGTCGAGCACGGTGAAGCCGCGCGCGCGCCGGAGCCGCCGGACGAAATCGAGATCGTCGCAGACCGGGAGGTCGCGGAAGCCGCCCGCATCGGCGTAAGCGCCGCGCGTGCAAAAGATCCCCTGGTCGCCGAACGGCAGCTTGAGCCAGCGCGTGCGAAGGTTCGCGCACGCGGCGATCCACCGCAGCGCGGGCGTCGATTCCCGATAGGCGAGCCGGAAGCATCCGGCGGCGGCGCCGCCTTCGACGGCCGCCTCGATGCGGGCGCGCGCGTCTCCGGGAGGCCGCGAGTCCCCGTGCAGGAAGAAGAGCACGTCGCCGGCGGCGGCGCGGGCCCCCGCGTCGAGCCGGGCCCCGCGGGACGTCCCCGGCAGCTCGAGCACGCGCGCCGGAAAACGGCCGGGCAGCGCCGGCCCGAGGCCGCCGTCGACCACGACGATCTCGAAATCGGCCGAGACGGGCGTGAAATTCTCCCACCATCCGGCGGGCTCGCCGCGGATCGGGATCACGAGAGAGATCACGGCGGGATCGTAGCAGCCGCGCCGGGATCGCTTCCGGGACTTCGGAGGATGCTGGTACGATCAGCGTCGGGTCCCGTCCGTCGGAGGTCGATATGAAGCTCGCCGTCTTCGCCATCGGGCTGTCTCTCGCGGTCGTCGCGGCCGGGCCGAAGACGCCGCCGGCCGGCGCGGCGCCGAAAGAGGCCTCGGGCGCCCCGGCGGCCAAACCGGCGGCCCCGGCCGGACCGCTCGTCGAGCGCGGGCGCTACCTCGTGCACGACGTGGCGCTGTGCATCCAGTGCCATTCGCCGCGCGACGAAGCCGGGCGGCTGATCGAGACGAAGCTCCTCACGGGGGCGCCCATTCCGTTCAATTCTCCGTATCCCGGCCAGCCGTGGGCCTACCAGGCCCCGAACATCCGCGGGATGATCGGGTACACGGAAGGGGAGGGCGTGCGCCTCCTCACGGAAGGCATCACCCGCGGCGGAACCCCGCCGCGCCCCCCCATGCAGCAGTTCCACATGAGCCCGGAGGACGCGCGCGCGGTCGTCGCGTACCTGAAGTCGCTTCACTGATCCGGCCGGCGCGGGTCCCCGGAGTGACGGGGGTGATCCTCGCCGGGGGACGGTCGCGCCGGATGGGGCGCGACAAGGCGTGGATTCCCGTCGAGGGGCGGCCGCTCGTCCTGTTCCAGGCCGGCCGGCTCTCCGCCGTCTTCGACGAGGTCGTCGTCTCCGCCAAGACCCGTGACCGCTTCTCGGCGGAAGGATTGCGCGTCGTGACCGACCCCGAGACGGAGTTCGCGCCGATCTTCGGGATCCGCGCCGCGCTCGCCGAGCTCGGCGGCCCCGTGTTCGTGCTGGCGGTCGACCTGCCGCGCTTTCCGCCCGCGCTCGCGGCCGCGCTCGCGCGCGAGCTCGTCGAGAAGGCGCTGCCGTGCGTAGTCCCGTCGGCCGAAGGGAGGATCCAGGCGCTCTGCGCGGCGTATGCCCCGTCGATCCTCCCGGAGCTCGACGCGCGGATCGCGGCGGGACGCCTCGCCATTCGGGAGCTTGTGGCAGAATGCGGGGGAGCGGTCCGGGACGAGACCTTCTGGCGCCGATGGGGCGGCCCGGAAAGCTTCGAGAACTGGAACCGTCCCGAAGACCATGAAACCGTCCCTGACGCTTAGGGTCTTCCGGCTCGCGGTCCGGGACCTGCTCCGCAGGAAAGGGGAGACGAAGATGCTGAAAGCCGGCGATCCGGCGCCCGATTTCGCCGTGAAGACCCACCGGGGAGAGACGGTGAAACTCTCCGACCAGCGGGGAAAGACGATCGTCCTCTGGTTCTACCCCAAGGCCGACACCCCCGGTTGAACGCTCGAGGGTTGCGGGTTCCGCGACCTCTATCCGGAGTTCCAGAAGAAGAACGCGGAGATCTGGGGCATCTCGTTCGACACCCCCGAAGAGAACGACGCGTTTGCGAAGAAGTTCGACTATCCGTTTCCGCTGCTGTGCGACATGGACCGGAAGATCGGGCTGACCTACGGCGCCGCGGACTCGCCGCAGGCGGGTTTCGCGAAACGGATCACGTACGTGATCGGCCCCGACGGGACGATCGTGCAGGCCTGGCCGCAGGTCGAACCGAAGAGCCACCCCAGGGCGATCCTCGACAGCCTCTGACGAAGGGTTAGACGCGGACGATGCATCGAGCGATACGAGCGCGTGCCACCCGCGCTCGCCCTAGACGTACGCCCCGGTACGCCTTCGGGCGGCGCGGCCTGCCCGCATCCCGTCTCCCTCGCGCCTCGCCGCGTCTTGGGACGATCCCTGACCGAAACGGTATAGATCACGCGAGATAGTCCACCCGAAAATGAAAACGCCCCGGGTTTTCCGGGGCGCCGTCAGCGGAATGAAGGGCGATGTGACTACGAGAGCTCCGCCATGATCGCGTCGAGCGCCGCCTTCGGCGGGCGGGTCTTCGACTCGGGGAGTGTGGCGAGCGGCTCGTCCACCATGTTGAGCTGGGTGAGGAAATCGGGCGTCGTCTCGTTGATGTAGATGAGTCCGGTGAGGAACTCCTGCTTCTCGCGCGCTTCGATCAGGAGCTCCACCGCCTTGCCACGGTCCGTCGGATCGAAGTCGGCGCGCAGGGCCTTGAGGCGCAGCTTCGACCCGTCGTGCATCTCGACTTCCTGCGTCTCGCCGGGCTTCTGTTCCACGGTCACGTCCTCGAAGTACGGGACGAAGCCGATCTCCTGGATCGCCTCCTCGTGGTCCTTCGACCACTTGTACGACTTCGTCGACCCTTCGTGATTGTTGAACGTGACGCACGGAGAGATGACGTCGATGAGTGAGGTACCGCGATGAGCGATCGCCGCTTTCAGCAGCGCGCCGAGCTGCTTCATGTCGCCCGAGAAGGATCGCGCGACGAACGAGCACCCGAGCTCGATCGCGAGGCCGCAGAGATCGATCGCCGGGAGGTCGTTGACGACGCCGTTCTTGAGCTTCGAGCCGAGGTCGGCGGTGGCCGAGAACTGACCCTTCGTCAGGCCGTACACGCCGTTGTTCTCGACGACATAGATCATCGGGATGTTCCGGCGAAGGAGGTGGACGAACTGGCCGGCGCCGATCGACGCGGTGTCGCCGTCGCCCGAGACCCCGATCGCCAGCAGCGTGCGGTTGGCGAGCATCACGCCCGAGCCGACGGCCGGCATGCGGCCGTGGACCGCGTTGAACCCGTGGCCGCGCTCGACGAAATAGGCGGTCGTCTTCGAAGAGCAGCCGATGCCGGAGAGCTTGGCGACGCGATAGGGATCGACTCCCATCTCGTAGAAGGCCTGCGTGATCTGTTTCGTGATCACGTCGTGTCCGCACCCGATGCAGAGCGTGGACTTGAGCCCGCCGTATTCCTTCACGGTCAGGCCGAGGCGGTTGGTCGCGGGGGCTTTCGGTTCCGTCACGCTGCTCACAGCTTCACCTCTCCGAGCTCGACGCCTTCCACGACGGTCTGGGCGTCGAGAGGCAGTCCGTTGTAGTGGAGGATCGAGCGCAGGCGGCCGCTGTCGGCGCCGAGCTCGATCGTCAGCAGGCTCTTCATCTGCGCGTCGCGGTTCTGCTCGACCACGTAGACCCGCTCGTGGGAGCGGACCCAGTCGAGGACCTCGGGCGCGAAGGGGAGCGAGCGCAGGCGCAGGTAGTCGGTCTCGATCCCTTCGGCCCGGAGCACGTCGCGGGCCTCGATGACGCCCCAGTGAGAGGAGCCGAAGGCGAGGATGCCGACGGGGGCCTTGCCGCCGCCGGAGAGCGCCGGGGCGGGCGCGAGCGTCCGCGCGGTGTCGTGCTTGCGCGCGAGGCGGTCCATGATCGCGACGTAGTCCTCGGGGCGCTCGGAATAGGTCGCCCGGTCGGTGTGCCCGGAGCCGCGCGTGAAGTACGCGGCCAGCGGATGGTTCGTGCCGGGGAGCGTCCGGTACGGGATGCCGTCGCCGTCGACGTCGCGGTAGCGGGCGAAGCCGCCGCGCTCCTCGATCGCCTTCGCGTCGAGGACCTTCCCCCGCGAGATCGGCCGGTCCGGATACGGGAACGGATCGCTCACCCAGTTGTTCATGCCGAGGTCGAGGTCGCTCATCACGAAGACGGGGGTCTGGAGCTTCTCGGCGAGCTCGAAGGCGTCGATCGCCATCGAGTAGCACTCGGTCATCGAGCACGGGAAAAGGAGAACGTGGCTCTTGTCGCCGTGCGAGAGGTAGTAGGTCGAGAGGACGTCCCCCTGCATCGTGCGCGTCGGGAGCCCCGTGGAGGGGCCGACCCGCTGGATGTCGAAGATGACGGCGGGGATCTCGGTGTAGTAGCCGAGGCCCACGAACTCGGCC
>DATFVB010000285.1 GCA_035260525.1 Thermoanaerobaculia bacterium | reverse complement strand
GGTGTGACGGGCGCGGCGCTTCTCGTCGCCGGGGGGTGCATGCTCCTGAACCGGAAGGCGCGGATAGCGGCGACCTGGCTCGGCGGCTGGATTCTGCTGACGGTCCTGCTGATCTACGGGCCCGTTTTGATCGGGGCGCTGTCCTCGGCCGTTACGGCGGCCCAGGTGGAGGGGATCAACTACTTCGCGGACACGCTGCTCTTTGCCGGAGGCGTTCTGGCCGTGGCGAGCGCGTCGCCCCGCTCCGATGAAAACCGATCCGTTTCCTGAAAGGGATGATCGCGGGAAGTCCTGCGACCTCCTTCCGCCGCGTCGGCGGCGTGCGCGGGATTTTCTTCGGGGAGACTAATCGCGTTCTGTCCTCGGCGGCTCGGGCTCCTGCGCGGACGACCGGCGACACCTGCCGCGAGTACGAGGCATCCCTATGCACTTATCGAGCGCAAGCCAGCGGCGGGATCGTTCCTTCGCCTACGTCGGCGTCTCTCTCCAGCGATGCCGCGAACGATCCGGCGGTTGCGGTTTGTCGGCTCCATCCTCGACTCGTCCTTCGGCGCGCGGCTGCGTGTCGTCGAGCGGGTCGTAGAGGTATTCGCAGTACGCGCACCGGAGCGGCGGCGCGTCGGCGTCCGTCACCACGGGCAGGATGTTGTGCGTCTCGCAATTGGGGCAGTTCCACCGAATGAATTTGTTCGTCATCTCCCTCCGACTCCTTCCGAATCCTTCGGGTAAGAACTCCGACCTTCTCGGACGTCTCGAATCGCAAATATCCGGCCACCTTTAAGTCGCCTGACGGCAATGACTTGACGTGCGGGTGGGACGGCGGGTGTCACCGATCGGAACGGTCCAGTGACAATTCGCGGCGCCCGCCCGGGCCGCAGCGTCCGCACCGGCAGAAGGTAGGAACGGCCGTTGCATCGCAAGTCCGCCGTGTCCGGCGCGCCGAATTCGACCGTCCTGCCGCGCGTCCTCGCGGTCGCCGCCGCGACGCTGATCACGAGCGGCGTCCGGTTCGCACGCGCCGAGATCCTGTTCGTCACCGGCGAGCATGCCGGCACGGTGTCGTCGATCGACGCGGCCACGGGACGGAGGATTCGATCGGCGAAGGTCGGAGCGCGAACGCGGGGCATCGCGCTCTCGGCGGACGGCAAACGCGCGTTCGTCGCGGTGAGCCACTTCCAGGGCCAGCCGGCCACGGAACCGGACTCCGTCGTCGCGCTCGATACGCGCGATCTTCGAGTGGTCCGCCGCTACCGCGCCGGCACGGATCCCGAAGGAATCGCTCTCTCTGCGGACGGGCGCTGGCTCGCGGTTTCGAACGAGGACGCCGGTACCGCGTCGATCGTGGATCTCGCGACCGGAGAGGACGCGCCGCTCGTGACCGGGACCGAGCCGGAGGGGATCGGCGCGAGCCCTGACGGGCGCTGGCTGTACGTGACCGCCGAGACGAGCAACACCGTGACGGTGATCGACGCGCGCGCCCGCCGCGTCGTCAACAACGTCTTCGTCAGCGCGCGCCCGCGCGCGGTGCTCTTCTCGCCCGACGGCGCGCGCGCGTGGGTGACGTCCGAGATCGGGGGCGCGGTGGACGTCCTCGACGTCGCGGCGCAGCGCGTCGTGGGTAAGCTCAAGCTCCCGGCAAAGGACCATCCCGTCGGGCTCGTCTTCCGCGACGGGATGCTCTGGATCGCGACGGGCCGCGGCGACTCGGTCGCCGCCGTCGACGCCGCGTCGCTCCGGGTCGTCGCGGAGGTCCCCGTGGGCTCGCGTCCGTGGTGGCTGGCGCTCTCGCGCGACGGGCGGAGGCTCTACGTCGCCAACAGTCTCTCGGACACGATCTCGGTCGTCGACACCGCCGCGCGCCGCGTCGTGAGGGAGCTTCCGGCGGCGGGGGGTCCCTGGGGCATCGCGGTCCCATGAAGTTCCGCTGTGCCCCGTGGCGCCGCGTCCGAGAGCGTTTCGAAGGCCGCCGGGGCCCCCTCGCCCGGCGCCCGCCGTCGCCGAAAGGAGGGAATGGAAATTGCTCCTGGTTCCGGCGTCGGCGGAGGCTCCTGGAGCGGCAGAGGAGGAACGGAATGACTCGATCGACCGGCCGCGTGTTCGTCGTGCTGACCTTCGTTCCCGCGCTCGCCGGAGCGGCGGCGAAGGCGGGAGCGCCTCCGCGCTGGGCCGCGCCCTCCTCGATCGCCGGGACCCTCCCGGGCATCCATCTCATCGGTCCGGTTCCCGACGGCGACTGGACCCTGCCGGCCGGAGACTTCGCGAACACGCGGTTCTCGCCGCTTTCCCAGATCACGGCCGACAACGTGAAGAACTTGAAGGTCTACACGACGCTCTCGACCGGGATCCCGCACGGGCACGAGGGACAGCCGCTCGTCGTCGGCGACACCATGTACGTCGTCACGCCGTTCCCGAACAACCTGATCGCCGTCGACCTCACGAAGCCCGGCGGCGGGTTGAAATGGATCTACCAGCCCAACCCGGACCCGAAATCGGTCGGGATCGCCTGCTGCGACGTCGTCAACCGGGGCGCGTCCTGGGCCGACGGGAAGATCGTCTTCAACACGCTCGACGACCACACCGTCGCCGTCGACGCGGCGACCGGCAAGGAGGTCTGGAAGACGCAGGTCGGCGACATCAACCTGGGCGAGACGGTCACGATGGCGCCGCTCGTCGTCAAGGACAAGGTGATCGTCGGCGACAGCGGCGCCGAGCTCGGCGTGCGCGGCGACATCATGGCGCTCGACGTGAAGACGGGAAAGATCGTCTGGCGCGCCTACAATTCGGGGCCCGACAAGGACGTCCTGATCGGACCCGAGTTCAAGCCGTTCTACAAGAAGGACCAGGGCGCCGATCTCGGCGTCCGGTCGTGGACGCCGGACCAGTGGAAGCTCGGCGGCGGGACGGTCTGGGGATGGATCTCCTACGATCCGGAGACGAACCTGATCTTCTACGGCACGGCGAATCCCGGCGTCTGGAACCCGGATCTGCGCCCCGGCGACAACAAATGGTCCTGCTCGATCTTCGCGCGCGACGCCGACACCGGGAAGGCGCGCTGGGCCTACCAGGTCGTGCCGCACGACGCGTGGGACTACGACGAGATCATGGAGAACATCCTCGTCGACATGCCTTTCGCGGGGAAGGCGCGCAAGCTCCTGATCCACCCCGGGCGCACCGGGTTCGTCTTCGTCCTCGACCGGGAGACGGGCGAGGTGCTCTCGGCCGAGAGCTACGAGCCGACGAACTGGGCGAAGGGTTACGACCTGAAGACGGGTCTTCCCATCGAGGACCCCTCCAAGCGCAGTCACGAGGGGGTCGTCACGCGCGACATCTGCCCTTCGTCGACCGGGGCGAAGGACGTGATCCCGTCGGCGTTCTCGCCGCGGACGGGACTCCTCTACATCCCGGCGCACAACACGTGCATGGACTACGAGGGTGTGCAGGCGAACTACATCGCGGGAACGCCCTATCTCGGCGCGAACGTGAAGATGTACCCGGGGCCCGGCGGCTACCAGGGGGAGCTCGTCGCGTGGGACGTCGCGCACGCGAAGAAGGCCTGGAGCGCGAAGGAGCAGAAGTTCCCCGTCTACAGCGGCGTGCTCGCGACCGGCGGCGACGTCGTGTTCTACGGGACGATGGACGGCTGGTTCAAGGCGCTCGACGCGAGGAACGGGAAAGAGCTCTGGAAGTTCAAGGTGGGCTCCGGGATCGTCGGCAACCCGATGACGTATCTCGGTCCCGACGGCAGGCAGTACGTCGCCGTCTACTCCGGGATCGGCGGCTGGATGGGCGCGGTCGCGTTTCCGGACATGTCGACCGACGACCCGTACGCCGGCCTCGGCGTCGTCGGCGCCATGAAGGAGATCAAGAACTACAGCGGCCCGGGAGACATCGTCTATGTCTTCGGTTTCTGAGCTCGCGGGCGCGCTCCTTCTCGCCGCCGTTTCGGCCGCCGCCGCCGCTCCCGCGCCGCCGGCCGCGCCGGCGCCGCCGCTGCGCGTGTGCGCGGACCCGAACAACCTGCCGTTCTCCAACGACCGGCGCGAAGGATTCGAGAACGCGCTCGCCGAGCTCGTCGCGCGCGACCTCGGACGCCCGCTCGAGTATTTCTGGTGGCCGCAGCGCCGCGGTTTCGCGCGGCAGACGTTGAAGAGCGGGCGTTGCGACCTCGTGATGGGCGTCCCGTCGGCGTACGAGCTCGCGTCGACGACCGAGCCGTACTACCGCTCGACGTACGTCTTCGTGTCGCGCGGCGACCGGCGTCTGCGCATTCGCTCCTTCGACGACCCGCGCCTCGCGCATTTGCGCGTGGGGATCCACGTCATCGGCGGAGCGGACTCGGGCATGCCGCCCGGCCTCGCTCTCGCGCAGCGCGGGATCGTGGAGAACGTCGTGAGCTATTCTCTGCTCGGCGACTACTCCAAGCCGAATCCTCCCGCGGCGCTGATCGACGCGGTGTCCCGCGGCGACGTCGACGTCGCGGTCGCCTGGGGTCCGCTCGCCGGCTATTTCGCGCAGCGGTCGCCGGTGCCTCTCGACGTCGTTCCGGTCTCTCCGGCGATCGACCTGCCGTTCCGCCCGTACGTCTTCGACATCTCGATGGCGGTGCGCCGGGGCGACCCGCTGAGAGACACGGTCGACGGCGTGATCGAGCGGCGGCGGGAGGACATTCGGCGTCTGCTCGAAAAGTTCGGCGTGCCGCTCGTCGAATGAGCGGACGCGGGGGGATGTGAAATGAGACGAAGAGCCCTGGGCCTGGCGGCCGTTGCGGCAGCCTTCCTCCTGTGGGGCGCGTCGTGCCGCGCCCGCCACGACCAGACGGCGTCGGCCGGGGCGGTTCCCGCGATCTGGATGCCGATCGGCCCCGTTCCGGGCCCGGCGGTCGCCGGCTCGGGCCCTCAGAATCCCTACGCCGGCGACGCGGCCGCGACGATGGAGGGGCGCCATCTCTTCGACCGCTACAACTGCTCCGGTTGCCACGGCACTCACGCCGGCGGCGGCATGGGCCCGAGCCTTCGCGACGAGCGCTGGATCTACGGGAGCGCCGAGGCGAACATCTTCAGCGACATCGCCGAGGGACGGGCGCACGGGATGCCCTCCTGGGGAACGAAGATCCCGGACGACCAGGTATGGAAGCTCGTCGCGTACATCAAGTCGCTCCGCACGCCGAACGAGCCGGACCCGCCGCGGTGAACGCGGAGTTGCGCCCGAAGCGGTTCGTCGACGGAATCGCGGCCGGCGTCCCGTCGCGCTTGCGCCTCGCCGACTGGCTCGTTCTCTCGAAGGCGCGCATCGTCTTGATGGTCCTCTTGACGGCCGCGGCCGGGTACGCGCTCGGCGCGTCATCGGTGCGACCCGGCGTGCTGACCGCCGCGATCGCGGGGACGGCGCTGCTGGCGGCCGGCACGAACGCCTTCAACGAGCTGGTCGAGCGGGACCGCGACGCGAACATGGCGCGCACGCGGCGGCGGCCGCTGCCGTCCGGCCGCATCGCGCCGGCCGCGGCGGCCCGATTCGCGGCCGCGTCTTCGGCCGCGGGAGCCGCGATCCTCGCGCTCTTCGTCAACCCCCTGACCGCGGCGCTCGGCGTTTTCACTCTCGCCTCGTACGTGCTCGTGTACACGCCTCTCAAGCGGATCACGCCCGCCTGCACGATCGTCGGCGCGATCCCCGGCGCGGTCCCGCCTCTGATGGGGTGGACGGCGGCGACCGGCGCGATCGGCCCGGGCGGCGTGTTCCTCTTCGCGATCGTCTTCTTCTGGCAGATGCCGCACTTCCTCGCGCTCAGCTGGATCTATCGCTCCGATTACGCCGCGGCGGGCTTCTCGATGACCTCCGTGCGCGATGCCGGCGGCCGCGTCGTCTCGAGGGACGCTCTCGTCCACACGCTCGCGCTGCTCGCCGCGACCGCGACGGCCGCCGTCCTGTGCGCGGCGCCTCGATGGCCGCTCGCGGCCGCGGCGCTGGCGGGAGCGCCTCTGCTGGCCGCCGCCGTCCGCTTCCGCGCATCCCGCACGACCCGGCGCGCGCGGCTCCTCTTCGCGGCGTCGAACGCGTTCCTGCCCCTGGTGATGGCCGGACTGGCGCTGTCCGGCGGCTTCCTGCCGCGCTGAGGCGCGCGGCGGCCGCATCCGGGGCGCCGGGTTTGCGCCCGCTCCCCGCTCAGCGGCCCTCGCAGGCTGCTGAAAAACGAATCCGGGCGGCGTGTCACGAGCCTTGCCGACCGTCCGCAGTACGGCCCGGCGCTCCAGCGCGATGAGGCCGGGCGCCGGATCTTTAAAACGCGCGAACGGCAAGACTCGCGCCACCGGAAGGTTGCGGCGGCGCGGGCTCGCCTGCTTCGTTGCCGCGCCTGGACGATGCGGCCGGCATCGCCTTCGGCGTGGCGTCTTGCATTCGAGCCCGCGGCGCTCGCAACCCCGCCACGGACCCTTTTTCAGCAACCTGCTAGGCCTCGACCAGATGCCGGTACGCGATCGAGGCCAGCGCGTCGAATGCGGGGACGTCCCATGCGGCCCCCGTGCGTTCGCGGAGCGCCGAGCAGTACCGGGCGAACGCGGCGAGCTGCTCGGGGCTCGGCGAGACCACCCGGCGCGCGTCCTTGGCGCGGATCAGCGCCTCGAGAGGCTCGTCGCCGCGGCTGACGAGGACGCAGAGCGTCAGCAGCGCGCTGCGTCCGATCCCGTGATGGCAATGGATCAGCACGCTCGCTCCGCGGTCGAGCCGCTCGTTGACCCACGCGACTCCCAGCTCGATCATCTCGTCGGCGATCGCGCAGACGTCTTCGGTGGGAAGGTGCAGGAGCTCGATCCCGTGGCGTCGGAGGACTCGGTCGTCGTCGCACGCCTCGATGCGGAGGTCGACCACGTGCCGGATGGAGTGCTCTCGCGCGAGCCTCGCCGCATCCGAGGGCGCGAACCGCCCGCCGACGGCGAGCGCCGGCGTCACCCAGTCGAAATCGAGCGCGCGGAGGGCCATGACGAGCGGAAGAGCAAAGGGGATGCCTTAGTGACGGCGCCTTCGCCAAGCGTCTGCCAATAGTGAAGTTGTACGATTACCCTCGCGACGCGAGGGGGCCCGGCTCCGATTTCAATTATCCGGATAGCGCCGCGCCCGCTACTTGTGCGGGTGCGGGGGAATGAACTCGGGAAGATCGCGGCGTTCCAGGGTCTCGACGAACACGCCCGCCGGACGGTACGTCAGAGGCTGGCGAGCATGAACGTTGCGATGCTCGGGGCTGCGGAGGACGTAGAAGGTCGTCTGCGTCGTCTCGCCGCCGTGCGTGAGCCGGATCGGGTAGCGTCCGCCGTTCTCGAGGGGGCATTCGGTCTCGATCTCGATGCCGATCCGCGAGACTTTCAGCACCCGGACGTCTCCGCGGACGCCTTTGATCGCGGCCGCCCATCCCTCGCCGGAGATCCGTTTGGCGAAGCGCTGTCCGGTACGCGCGGTAGCCCCGGACTTTTCGTGCTCGTTGGTCATTCCCGAAATCTTCCCGCGATGATACACCGCTTCCGGCGAACGGCGACTGCCGAAAACGGCGCGCGCGGAGCGCGGGTCAGAGGACGGCGAGCGCCGCGGCGATCGTCTCGTCCTCCTCCGCGAACACGGAGCGAAGATCGAGCAGCGCGCGCCCGGATTGCACGCGGACGATGATCGGGACGTCCCGCTCCCGCAGCGCGCGCGCGATCTCGTCGGCGCTTCGGCCGGGGCCGCCGATCGCGACGGCGGCCGACGGGATCGACCGTTCCGGGGTCGTCCCTCCGCCGAACACCGCGCGCGTGGCGACGGCCTCCGCGTGCAGGCCCCGCGGGGCCGCGGCGGCGAGGTGTTCCGCGCGCTCGCGGAGCGCCGCCGCGGGCGCCGCGGCGAGCGCGTAGAGCGGGAGCCCCGCGGCGCCCTCCGTGAGCCACGTCGCGATCGTCTCGAAGACGCCGGCGAGCGCGATCTTGTCCGGACGCAGCGCCCGGGCGAGCGGGTGCCGGCGGCAGCGCTCGACGCGCGAGCGCCGGCCGGCGAGGATCCCCGCTTGCGGCCCGCCGAAGAGCTTGTCGCCGGAGAAGGCGACGAGGTCGGCGCCCGCCTTCAACGCGTCGCCGGCGAGCTCCTGGCCGGCGATCCCGAAAGGGGAGAGGTCCGCGATCGTCCCCGATCCGTGGTCGTGGATCCACGGAAGGCGCCGGCGGCGGCAGAACCCCGCGATCTCGGAGAACGACGGGCGCGCGGCGTAGCCCCGGATCTCGTAGTTGGACGGATGCACCGTGAGGACCGCGGCGGTCCGATCCGAGCGGGCGCGCTCGAAATCCGCGATCTTCGTGCGGTTGGTGGTCCCGACCTCGCGCAGGCGGGCGCCCGAGGCCTCGAGGATCTCGGGGATCTTGAAGGAGCCGCCGATCGCGACGAGCTCCCCGCGGGAGACGAGGACCTCGCGGCCGGCGGCCGTCGCGGCGAGCGCGAGCAGCACGGCCGCCGCGTTGTTGTTGACGACGTGCGCGTCTTCGGCGCCGACGAGGATCGCCGCGAGTGCCCGGGTCTTCGTCCCCCGCGAGCCGCGCTTCCCGGTCGAGAGGTCGAGCTCGACCGCGTGGTATCCCTCCGCGGCCGCGGCGATCGCGGCCCGAACCCGGGCCGACAGAGGAGAGCGGCCGAGGTTCGTGTGGATCAGGACTCCGGTCGCGTTGACGACCCGCGGCGCCTCGGCCGCGAACCGTGCCGCGAGCTCGCGCGCGCAGCGCTCGAGGATCGCTCCGGGATCGGGACCGCCTTCGGTCTTCGCGGCCGTGCGTGCGGCGGCCTTGACGGCTTCGCGCCCGAAGCGGTCGATGAGCGGAGCCGCCCGGTGATCCGAGAGGATGCGGTCGATCGAGGGGGGGAGTCCGCGAGCCGGGCGCGGGCGTTCTTCCGCCTTCGTGGCCGCCTCCGGGCGCCGGCGCGTCATCGCCGCTGCCGGCCGCGCGCACGCGGGAAGCGCGTGCCCGCGGCCGCCGGCCTCGGGCCCGGGCGGAGCGCCGTCGGAAGCCTCATACCGTTAGAATGGAGAGGTTAGCAGATGTCGCTCGAGAAGGAGTTCGCCGCGTTCGAGGAAACGATCACCCGGGTGGGAAGAGAATACGACGTGTTCCTCTACGGGACCGGCAGCCGCCTCCCCGCCGAGGGCCGCCGCCGCCTGCAGGAGATGGCGCGGTCCCTCTCCTCGCAGAAGATCGATTCCCCCGCCGACCGCTTTCGCCTGAACTCGGTCCTCGGCCGCTACAACAGCCAGGTCGAGTTCTGGGAGCGGGCCGTCCGCCAGAAGGAGGAGGGGCGCGGCCGGTTTTCCCGGGGGGCCGCCCCGGCCCCGGCCAACGTTCCGGCGCCCGCCTCCGTAGACCACGAGGCGGCGCGCTCGCCGGACGAAGCCCTGTTCGCCCGCTTCCTCGAAGCGCGGCGGGGGAACGGGGAGGACGTTTCGCGGCTGAGCTTCGAGAAGTTCCGGGAGCAGCTCGCCAGGGAGCGCGACGCATTGGCCGCTCGGACGGGAAAGACGGAATGGGAGTTCGACGTCGCCGGCGACAAGGGCCGCGTCCGTCTGATCGCCCGCCCATCGAAAGGGAAAACCGCATGAACCATCGAATCGTTTCCGCGGGGCTCGGCGCGCTCTTGGCGCTCTCCGCGACGGCGCTCGCGCAGACCGGCGTGTCGGGCCAACCGGGCGTTGCGACCGGCCTGACGACGACGCCCGACGCGTCGAGCTCGCCGACGCCCTACATCCCTCCGCCTCCGACGCCGACGGAGACGCCGAGTGAGCCGGCGCCGCCCCCGACGTCGCCCTACATCCCTCCTCGTCCGACGCCGCACCCGACGACCCCGCGAACGAGCCCGCCTTCGCCGGCCGCGCCCGCCCCGGTCCCGTCGCCTTCCGGCCCGGCGGCCGCGCCTGAGCCTCCGCCTCCCGCTCCTCAGGCGGAAGGGAAGCGCCGGGGCGCCTCGTTCTACACCCCCTATCTTTCCGAGAGCGACGCTCTCGACCGCGCGATCCTCGACCTCACCGAGCAGGTCCGGGAGTATCCCGACGACCCGGGCTTGCGAAACGACCTCGGCAACCTCCTCTCCCGCCGTGGGTTCGCGAAGGAGGCGCGCGATCAGTATCGAAAGGCGGCGAAGCTCGATCGTGAGTTCTTCCTCGCCGATTACAACGAGGGCCTCCTCTGGGAGAAGGAGGGGAAGACATCGTCGGCGATCAAGGCGTACGAGCGGTCGATCAAGCGCAAGCCCGGCTTTCCCCTCTCGCGGTTCCACCTCGGCTTCCTTCTCGAGAAGGAAGGACGCGGCGAGGCCGCAATCGAGGAATACGCCAAGGCGCTGCGGATCGATCCGTCGCTGCGGTGGCCGGCGCGCAACCCGCTCGTCGTCCAGACGCGCCTTCTCTACCGCGCGTCGCTGGCCAATTACGACCGTGACCTCGCGGGCGCCACACTCGACGACGATTCGAGCTTCGCCGACCGCGCCGTTTGGGAGCGCCTCCATCCGCAGCATCCGGTCGACACCGGGGAGCTCGAGAGTCCGGAAGAGGAGGAAGCTCCCGTCGCCGCGGCCACCGGTGCGCCGACGGCCGCCCCGCTCATCGGGGGAAAGGCCGCTCCGGCCCGCCCCACGGACACGCGCCGCCAGCAACTGATCGATCGTTTCCGCCGCAATCGCGCCGGACGTCCGATCGCGAATCCGCCGGAGACCGTGGTCGCGCCGCCTCCGGCGCCCGTCGCGGTTCCTCCGGCGGCCATTCCGGCGCCGCCGCCCGAGGACGAGAACGCGCCGAACCCCGCGATGCAGGAGCCGCCGCCACCCGTCGCCTGAGCGACGCTCGCGCACCTCGGATCGCTCAGGCTCCCACATCGCGGAACTTTTCCATCGGTTACTTCGGAAAAGTTCTCGCGATGTGGCCTCCCGCGGCTCGGGCTCGAGCCCTCGACCGCTTCGGCGCCCGACGGGGGCAGGTCACCGCGCGGCTTGCCTGAAAAACCTCGACCGCGCAACCGCCGCCCGTCGCCTGAGCGACGCCGCTCTGCTCGCGGCTCCGTGTGCCCTCGACCGCTTCGGCGCTCGACGGGGGCTGGTCACCGTGCGGCTCGCCTGAGAAGGCTCGAGCGCGCAACCGCCACCGCCCGAGCGACGCT
>DATFVB010000284.1 GCA_035260525.1 Thermoanaerobaculia bacterium | reverse complement strand
GTCGACCTCGCTCGCGTCCCCGTTTCCGCTCCCCGCGAGGATGTCCATCACGTGCGGGTCGCAGTCGCCGTCGTTGCCGCCGCCGAACCGGTGCTGCCCCTCGTACTCGTTGACCTTGCGCGTGAGGAGGTCGGTCTTGGCCGGGAAGCCTTCGTTCGACTGCATGATGACCTGATAGCCCCATGTCGACGGGTCGCCGGAGGGGAAGTCCTTCACGGAAACCGAGCCGGAGATCGTCTTCCCGGATCCCTTCGTCCGCACGGGAACCAGGATCTCCGCCTTCATCGAAGGTGCCTTCGCGTCCACTTCCGCCTTGACGCGGGAAGACGGCTGCGGCGAGAGGATCACGCACCGGTTCCAGGCGTCTTCGGGGGCGAACTGGATGTTGAGACCGGGCAGCCCCTGGGTGTACGACGGCTTCGCATCGCCGGTCTTCACGAAGATGAAGATCATCTGGACCGCGAAGCCGACGCCCATCCGCCAGGGATCGTCGAGCGCCGAGTTGACGGACACCTCGAAGTCGACGTTCGCCCCCGACTTCTTGACCTTCAGCTGGGTCAAGTCGAACGAACCCGGCTTGTAGACGGCGTCGGTCGGGTAGGTGTACTTCCCCGGACCGTTGTCGTCGCCGGTCGGGTCCCTGAACGCGACTTCCTGCGCGCCCGCGGCGGCGGCGAAGAACGCCGCGACCACCGCGGCCAGGATGGAAAATCGAGCGAGTTTTCCTTTCATGGAGTCCTCCTTCTTTTCCCGGTAGTCAGCCTTTGACGCTCCCGGCCGTCAGCCCCGACACGATGTACTTCTGCAGGAAGAGGAAGAGGGCGACGACGGGAATGGAAACGACGATCGCGCCGGCAGCGAAATAGCCCCACTGCTGCGAGAAGCCGCCGACGAAGAAACGCAGCCCCACAGGGGCGGTGTACATGGTCTCCTTGTCCATGAGGGTCGCGGCGAGAATGAACTCGTTCCACCCGGTCATGAACGAGAAGAGCGCCGTCACCGCGATCGCGGGGGTCGCGAGAGGCAGCACGATCCTCCAGAAGATCCGGGCGGCCGAGGCGCCGTCGATCAGGGCCGCCTCCTCGAGGTCCTTCGGGATCGTGTCGAAATATCCCTTGAGCATCCAGACGCAGAACGGGATTGCGGTGGTGGCGTAGACGAGCACGAGTCCGATCCGTGTCGAGCCGAGCCCGAGCCACTTCACGAGGATGATGTAGAGAGGAATCATCATCAGCGTGCCGGGAAACATCTGCGAGACGAGGAACGACATCATCCCCATTCGCCGCCCGGGGAACCGGAACCGCGAGAAGGCATACGCGGCCGTGCAGGCGAGGAACACGCCGAGCACCGTCGTCGCGAGCGAGACGATCGCGCTGTTGACGAGCCAGCGCGCGAAAGGCTGGTCGTGGAAGACCGCGACGAAGTTCGACATCGACCAGTGCTTCGGCCACGGCGTGACCGCCCGCAGCCGCTCGGCGAGCGTCGCGTGCTCGGGAACCGAAGCCAGCGCGAGCCCCTGCCCACCCGAGAACGCGATCGTCGCGACCCAGAGGATCGGGTAGACCGTCACCGCCGTCGCCAGCAGCAGGAAGACGTGGAGCGGGGCGTGGGCGACCTCCCCGATCTCGCGGCGCGCCATCAGATTGCCTCCGTCGCACGCGTCACGCGGTTCTGGATCGATCCGTAGACGAGGAGGATCGCGAAGATCACCGTCGAGTACGCGGCCGCGTAGCCGTAGCGGTACTTCTCGAACGCGAACTTGTACGCCTGTGTGATCAGGATCTCCGTCGACGACGCGGGCTCACCCTGCGAGACGAGATAGATGATGTTGAACATGTTGAAGGTCCAGACGACGGAGAGGATGATCGCGGGGATCAGCGCGGGCTTGAGCGACGGGAGGGTGATCGCGCGGAACTGCTGCCAGCGCGAGGCGCCGTCCACGCGGGCGGCCTCGTAGATCTCGGCGGGGATCGACTGGAGCGCCCCGAGGGAGATCACCATCATGAAGGGGAAGGAGAGCCAGCCGTTCGTCGTGAGAACGGTGACGAAGGACGTGAACGGTTTCTCGAACCAGGAGACGGGGTTCCCCCCGAAGATCTGGATCATCTGGTTGATGACCCCGAACTGCTGGTGGAACATCCCCTTCCAGATGAGCGCGGTGATGTAGTTCGGCACCGCCCAGGGAAGGATCAGCAGGACGCGGTACACGGGCCGGAGCGCCAGCCGCTTCGTGTTCAACGCGAGGGCCAGCAGGAGCCCCATCGTCACGCCGAACGTGACGTTGCAGATCGTCCAGACGACCGTGAAGAGGAACGTCCAGTAGAAGTTCAGGTAATTGAAGACGAGCGTTCCCGATGCCGTGCGTTTCGCGATCGAGAAGTCGCCGATGATGTCGACGTAGTTGCGCAGGCCCACCCAGATCTCGGTCAGCGGCTTGCTCGTGTTGTAGATGTTCTGGTCGGTGAACGAGATGGCGATCCCGTAGAGGAACGGAAAGAAGACGAGGACGACCATGCCGACCATCGCCGGCGCCGTGTAGGCGTAGGCGGCGCGGTGCGTCACGAGGGTGCGACGGAAAGCCCCGGCGAGGCCGAAACCCCCGAACGCGACGACGGCGAGCGAGAAAACCGCCAGCAGCACGATCGTCCTCCGGACCGGCCGCTCCATCGCCGCCATCTCCCGCGAGAGCCGGGCCTCGTCGGGGACGCCGGAGGCGAGGAGCAGGCCTCGCGCCCGCCGAAACGCGTCGGAATCCCACGAGGCCGGGTCGAGCCGGGCGGCCGCTTCGCTTCCGAGGATGTCCCTCGCGCGGGCCGCGTCGGCCGAGATCTCGCGCCCGACGGCCGACTCCGCGGCGCGGCGCTCTTTTCGAAGAAGGGAGATCGAACGATGGCCGAAGAACCCGATCGCCGCGAGATCGAGCGCGAACGCGGCGATCGCCAGAACGGCGGTTCGGCGTCCGGCGGCCGCCGCGACTCCCGCGAAGAGGAGCACGGGAACGACGACGGCGCCGAGGGTCAGGGCGACCGGCAGCCGCCGGCCGGGCGGCGGACGCTGAGTCTCGAGCGACAGCATTCCGGTGACGGCGCCCCCGGTCTCGACCGGCGCCGCGATCTTCCAGCGTCCCGCGGCTGTCCGCTCTCCTTCGATCTCGTCCTTTCGCGCGGCGCCCTCCTGCACGTTCGTCTCGATCGCCGCGCGCAGGCGCTGACCCTGGTCGTAGAGCGGCTTCTCGTCGAGGGAGAGGCGGCGCGGCGCCGCTTTCTCGCCGGCATCCTCCGGCGCGGTCGAGGCTTCGAGCGAGATCCCGTCGAAGGCGATCACCCGGATCGCCGTGATCGCGGGATTGGCGGCCTGCCATTTCCGGACGGCTTCGCGGACGCCCGGTCCCGCCCCTCCGGCCACCCGCACGACGTCGGTCAGCGCGCGCACGGACACGGTCGCGCGCCGCTCGGCCGCGGAGCGATCGACCTCGCGGAGGGCTCCCGCCAGCAGCAGCCCTCCCACGGCGAGCGCCAACGCCAGCGCCACGCCGAGGCTCACGCCCCAGCGCCGGGCCGCGGACGCGCCGGTTTCCGTCATCTCACCTCTTCCGGAGGCGCGCCATGTCCTCCACGACTTTCTTCTGGGCGGCGTCGAGCGCCGCTTTCGGCGAAGCGGCCTTCCGCGTGACGGCGTTCATCGCGGTCGTCGCCGGAGACCAGACCATCGTCATCTCCGGGAGGTTCGGCATCGGGACGGCGACCTCGACCTGGCGCCGGAACGCCTCGAGCACGGCGTCGCCGGACACCTTCGGGTCCTGGTAGACGGCCTTGTTCGCCGGGGTCTGACGGCCGTCGATCGCCATCACGCGCGCGGACTCGACGTCGGTCAGGTATTTCGCGAAGTCGAAGGCCGCCTCCTTGTTCTTCGAGGGCGCGGCGACGTACACCCCTTCGACGGTCATCCACGGGCGCATCGGCTTCCCGCCCGCCTCGACGAGCGTGGGGAGCGGCGCGAGGCCGTAGTCGATCCCCTTCGCGATCTCGCCGAGGAACCACGGGCCGGAGAAGACGATCGCCGCCTTCCCGTCGTTGAAGAGCGACGTGATGAGCGCCGTCGATGGCTCCGCCGGCAGGATCGCGTCCCGGTCGATCCACCGCATGAGGAGCTCGAGCGAGCGGACGTTCTGCGGCGCGTTCAGGACGGCTTTCGGCCCCGGGTCGAAGACGCGCCCGCCGAACCCGTTCATGAGC
>DATFVB010000283.1 GCA_035260525.1 Thermoanaerobaculia bacterium | reverse complement strand
CGCGCTCGGCGCTGACGTGCCGGCCGTTTTGCGGCCGCGACCGGACGGTCTCTGCGCTGGATACTCTTCGCGGAGGGTCGCCCGCGATGCGATGAGCCCCCGCGCCAAATGTGGACGTGTGGGTATCGCGTCGCTCGAACGGCGCCGGGGCTCGCGCCTCGCCGCACCTTCGGCTTGTCGTGAACTGAGAGGCGGTCTGGTCTCGCTTCGATCGGCGGGCGCGGCGAGCCGTCGCGTCGAGCTTCGGTGCCGGCGAAACCGGCCTTGTCGTCTCCGGAAGTCCGTGGGTCGGCCGGCGTCGGCCGGGTCCTTCCTGACCCGATGAGCCAGCCGTTTCTCCACGAAGCCGCCGCGCCGGGGCGGACGCACTTCGAGATCCTCGCGATGGCGTGGGCGGGCTGGGTCTTCGACTTCTACGACCTGATCCTCTACAGCTTCCTGCTGATCCCGCTCGGCCGTGAGCTCCGTTTCTCGCGCGCGGAGTTGTCGTGGATCTTCGGGGCTTCCCTCGCCGCGACGGCCGTCGGCGGGGTCATCTTCGGGTTTCTTTCGGACCGATTCGGCCGGAAGACGATCCTGCAGGCGACGATCCTCGTCTTCTCGGCGGGCACGCTCGCGAGCGGCCTCGCGCCGAATTTCACGTGGCTCATGGTGTTCCGCATCGTCACCGGACTCGGCGTCGGGGGGGAGTGGGGCACCGGTCAGACGTACGTCGCCGAGACGTTTCCCGCCAGGGTGCGCGCGCGGTACGGCGCGCTCGTCCAGACGGGGGCGCCGATCGGCGTCGCCCTCGCGTCGGTCGTCGGCGGCTTCCTCGCCCCGGCGATCGGCTGGCGGGCGTGCTTCGTCGTGTCGGGGATCCCGGCGCTCCTCGTCGTCGCCGTGCGCCGGCGGCTCCCGGAGTCGGACGTGTGGCTCGCCCGGCGCGGAGAGGAGCGGCGCGCCCCGGCCGGGCCGTCGAAGATCGCCGTGCTCCTCTCGCGAGCCCATCGCGGAGTCTTCGCGCGCGGCCTCCTGCTGACGATCTTCACGATGTCGGCCTACTGGTTCACCTACACGTGGCTCCCCGGCTATCTTCACGACGAGCGGCATTTCTCGATGGCGAAATCGGCCGCGTGGATCCTCGTCACGCAGGCCGGGGGGCTGATCGGGTACGCCTCATTCGGATTCGTCGCCGACCGCTGGGGCCGGCGCCCCGCGTTCACCGCGTACTCGCTCGTCTTCGCCGCCGGCCTCGCGATGACGACGGTCTTCTGGGGAACGATCGCCGCGCGGCCGGCGATCGTCCTCGCATTCATGTTCCTCGTCGGGCTCGGGACGGGCGTCTGGGGCGGATTCGGCCCGCTTTTCGCCGAGCTCTTCCCGACCACGATCCGCGGGACGGCGATGGGGTCGATCTACAACATCGCCCGCGGCGTCCAGTTCGTGACCCCGATCGCCGTGACCGTGATCGCCCGCCGGTACGGGCTGGCGGGAGGGATGTCGGTCGCCGCGCTGTTCGCGGCGGCGACCGCGGGCTGGATTTGGACCTTCCCGGAGACGAAAGCTCAGGAGATCGCGTAGGCACGGCCATCCTTTCGTCTCGCTTTGAGAATTTCCGGGGCGCGCCCCCCGGGTGCCGGCGAGTTAAGCGGCGCCGAAGGCGACCGCTTCAACTCGGCGGCAGCGGGCTGACGTACCGATAAACTTCCTCCGTGATATCCGTCTTCGACCGGCTCGTTGCCGCTCTCCGCTCCGCCTCCCGCGTCTCGGTCCTGACCGGCGCGGGCGTCTCGGCGGAATCCGGCATCGCGACGTTCCGCGGCGCGGGCGGGCTCTGGGAGGGACACCGGATCGAGGAAGTCGCCACTCCCGAGGCGTTCGCGGAGGATCCGGAGCGGGTCTGGCGGTTCTACGAGATGCGGCGGCGAAACGCCCGCGACGCGCGTCCGAATCCCGGGCACGAAGCGCTCGCGGCGATGGAGGGGCGATTCTCCGAGTTCCTGCTCGCGACGCAGAACGTGGACGGTCTTCACCGCCGCGCCGGGAGCCGGAACCTCGTCGAGCTCCATGGATCGATCGCGCGGCGGTACTGCGTCCAGTGCCGGCGCACGGAAGAGGACCTCGAGCCGCTCGAAATGCTGCCACCGGTCTGTCCCGGATGCGGCGGCATGCAGCGCCCCGACATCGTCTGGTTCGGGGAGCCGCTCCCGGTGGCGGGCTGGGCGGACGCGCAGGATGCGGCCCGGTCGGCCGAGGTCTATCTCGTCGTCGGAACGTCGGCCGAGGTCTATCCCGCCGCAGGGCTGGCGCTCGTTGCGGCCGACGCGGGAGCCGCGGTCTTCGAGATCAACCCCGCCGAGACGGCCCTCTCGCCTGTGTTCGCGGGGGCGATCCGCGAGCCTTCCGGCGTCGCCCTGCCGCGGGTCGTCGACGCGCTCGGCGGGCGGACCGCGTAGAATTCGAGCGGAGGATCCGCCATGCCGCTTCGCGAATACGCCTGCGACGGTTGCCGTCATCGCTTCGAAGAACTGGTTTCCGAGGGGGAGCGGCCCGTCTGTCCCGAGTGCGGCGGAAAAAAGCTCACGCGGCGCCTCTCCGCTTTCGCCGTCGCCTCGTCGAGCCCATCGCGCCCCCGCGACGGCGACTCCGGATCCTGTGGATCGTGCGGAGATCCGCGCGGCCCCGGCGCGTGTTCGATGAACTGACTCCGCTCAATCCTCCGGCGGATCGGGGGGATCCTCCGGAACCGTCGGCGACTCGACGAACGCGCTGCGGTGCCCGTTCGAGCAGACGACGATCACCCGCTCGCCGGGCGGGTCCGCGGAGGCGAACGCATCGGCGACCCGTCGTGTCACGTCTTCGCCGCAGCGCCCGCAGAGGAAAAACGCCACATCCCGGAGACGGACGCCGAACGGAATTTCCCCGCGGCCGTACGATCATCCGATGAAGGCCGTCGTCGAACCCATGACCCGGCCGCGAGTTTTCGCGGCCCGCGCGATCGCCATCGCGGCCGACTTCCTTCAAATCTTCGTCTTTCCGGCGTTCTCCGAGGGAGGGGTGTCGCCGCTCGATGCGGCTGTCGACGTCGCGGTGGCGGGATCGATGACGGCCCTCGTCGGCTGGCACTGGGCGTTCCTCCCGTCGTTTGCGGCGGAGCTCGTGCCGTTCGTCGATCTCGTGCCGACGTGGACCGCCGCGGTGTTCATCGTGACGCGTCCGTCGCGGCGCGGCGCGCCGGCCGCGCCGAAACCCCGCCCCCCGACCCCCTCTCCCGCCTCCGCGCGAGGCTCCGGCGCGGCAGGCCCGGGTGGAGAGGGGGAATGAGACCCGGGGCTGGCTTTTCGGTCATTCCGCGGAGCGAAGCGACGAGGAATCCCGGTCCTGTCTCCGGGAGTTCCGTGGGTGTCCGCTCGACCGAGATTCCTCGCTGCGCTCGGAATGACACGGGAGAGCGCTCGGAATGACCGCTACCGCCTCGGGACCCGCGACCCGGATCTACTTCTTGAGCAGCTTGAATGCGTGGTTCCAACCGCCGCCGCGAAGGCCGTAGAGCACCCAGAGAATGCACATCGGCTCGAGCAGGCGCGCGCCTTCGATTCCTCCGATGTCGATCGATGTCCAGCCGAAGTCCTGGAGGATCTGCGCGACACTCCTCTTCGCCGCATCGTCGTTGCCGCAATAGAACATGTCGGGAGGGCCTCCCGGAAATTCGGGATGCACCATGTGCGCGTGGCCGACGATGTTGAAGGCCTTGACGACGCTCGACTCGGGGAGGGAGCGCTGGACCTGCTCGCCCCCGGAATCGGTGTGCCCCAGGGCGAGCGCGGGGGGGAGTCCGGGCGTGAAGACGAGCGGATTCGTGGCGTCGACGACGACTTTTCCCGCCAGCGCCGAGGCGCCCGCGAGGCGCAGCGCGTTCTCCGTCCCGGACCAGCCGGTCGCGAGGACCGCGAGCTCGCCCCAACCGGCAGCCTCTCCGAAGGTCCCGCCCTCGGCGGACGTTCCCGCCTCCCGTCCCGCCGCGCGCGCCTTCTCGGCGTCCCGCGAGCCGATCATCACCTCGTCGCCGCGCTCGTCGAATCCTTTCGCGAGCGCCTTTCCCACGTCTCCGGTTCCCAGAATCGCGATTCTCATGATCCGGAGTCTATGTCCGGACGGCGATCGGAAGACGGGAAGCCGCGCCCGGCTAGAGTCTTGCCAGGGCGGTAATGGCGGGGGCGAGATCCTGCCGGACCTTCCAGAAATCCGCCCAGGGGTCCCGCTTTCGCAGGCGGGCGGCGAAATTGCCGATCGTGAACCGCGCGGGCGCGAGATCCGGCCGGACCTCGCGCCACGAAAGGGGCGTCGACACGGGCGCGTGCGGCTTGCGGCGCGCGCAGAACGGCGACGCGACCGTCTGCGCCCACGCGTTCCGATACGGGTCGAGGTAGACGCGGCCACGCCGGCGCGCGATCGACGGCTCGACCGTGAAGAGCTCGGGGTAGGCGAACGCGAGCTTTGCCCCGAGCGATTCGGCGAAGGCCTTCACCTCGTCGCAGTCGAGGCCGACCCGGATCGGGACGAAGACGTGCAGCCCCTTCCCCCCGGACGTCTTCGCGAACGACGTCAGCCGCAACGCGTCGAGCGCCTCCTTGAGGCGGAGCGCGCCTCGCGCGGCATCCGCCGGGTCGCCCGAGTCGGGGTCGAGATCGAAGGAGACCCAGTCGGGCTTGCGCGGATCCTCGCGGCGCGCCGACCAGAGGTGGACCGCGATGCAGCCGAGGTTCGCGAGCGCGAGCTGCGTTTCCTTCCGTCCGCCGACGACGTAGTGGCGAACGCCGTTCCGGTGGACGATCCGTTTCGTCGGCGTGTCCGACGCCATCGCCGCCGGCTTCTCCTTCTGGTGAAAACACTTCCCCCCGAGCCCGTACGGGCACCGCTTGAGCGAGATGAGACGGTCCTTCATCCAGGGACGCAGGGCCGGGAAGACGAAGTCGTAGAAGCGGACGAGGTCGAGCTTCGTCCATCCCTCCTCCGGCCACAGGACGCGGCCCGGGTTCGTGACGACGACGCCCGCTACCCTTTGTCGCTGTTCCACACGGACCGCCGCCCGCGCGTCTTCCTCTTGAGCGGATCTTTCGTCTTCAGGAGCTTCCGGATCTCGGCGGGAGGATCGCCGGTCGCGGCCTTCTCGATGTCTCCTCCCTCGTCCCGCGCGATCTCGGCGAGGATCCTCTTCGAGACGACGGACCGCGGTTTCGTCTTTTCGACGTCCTCGGTCGAAGCGTAGCCGTCGCGGTGCTTGATCAGGAGCCAGGAGGCCCGCGATTCGCTCCCGCGCGGCTTCAGACGCACGAGCACCCACGACCCTTCGAGCTTCTTTCCGTGCAGGGTGAACTTCAGGTCCCCCTTCTTCAGCGCCGCGGCGGGGTCCTCCTGCTCGGGCTCCCAGGTCCCGTTGTCCCAGATCATCACGGTCCCGCCGCCGTATTGCCCTTCGGGGATCACCCCCTCGAAGGCGTTGTACTCGATGGGATGGTCCTCCGTCGGCATCGCCATGCGCTTGACCGAGGGGTCGAGCGACGGGCCCTTCGGGACCGCCCAGGAGAGCATCACGCCCTTCCATTCCAGGCGGAAGTCGTAATGGAGATGCGACGCGCGGTGCTTCTGGACGACGAAGGCGAGGGCCTTCGTCTTTCCCCGCTTCTGGCGCCCGGCGGGCTCGGGGGTGACCCCGAAGTCTCGCTTGCGCTTGTATTCTTTGAGCCCCATGGAACGACCTCCTGCAAGGTCAGTGCCCCCGGGCGGCCGCTCTCGCGGTGAAACCTTCGATCGGGTTCGAGCGTTTATACTGCGGAGAGTCGCGAAAGGAGAAACCATGTCCGTTGCCCGCCGCATTGCGATCGTTTCCGCCGCGCTGATCGCGGCGACCGGCGTCCTCCCGATTTCCGGCGCGGAGCCGCCCTACGGCATATCCCCGGCGGACATGGACACGAGCGCGAGCCCCTGCCGGGACTTCTATACGTACGCCGACGGAGGCTGGCTCAAGAGCAACCCGATCCCGCCGGCGTTCTCGCGATGGGGGACCTTCAGCGTCCTCCTGGACCGCAACCAGCAGGCCCTGAAGTCGATCCTGGAGGAAGCGGCGGCGAAGAAGGCGCCGGAGGGCTCGGACGACCAGAAGATCGGGAATTTCTATGCCGCCTGCATGGACGAGGCGAAGGTCGAGGCCGAGGGTGCCAAGCCGATCGCGCCGGAGCTCGAGCGGATCGACAGGATCGCCGATCGCGCCTCGCTCGGGGCGGAGATCGCCCGGCTCCACGAGGGGGGCGTCTCCGCCCTCTTCGCGTTCGGCTCGCAGCAGGATCGAAAGAACAGCGAGGAAGTCATCGCCGGGACGTTCCAGGGAGGGCTCGGGCTCCCCGACCGGGATTACTACCTGAAGGACGACGAGAAGACGAAGACGATCCGCGGCCAGTACGTGTCGCACGTCGGGAAGATGTTGGAGCTCCTCGGCGACGATCCGGCGAAGGCGGCCGAAGAGGCGAAGACGGTGCTCGCGATCGAGACCCGCCTCGCGAAGGCGTCGATGACCCGGGTCGAGCGGCGCGACCCGGACGCCACGTACCACCGGATGAGCGTGGCCGAGCTGCAGGCGCTGACGCCGAATTTCCCGTGGAACGTCTACCTGCGCGACGTCGACGCGCCCTCGAGCGCCGTCAACGTCGGTCAGCCGGAGTTCTTCAAGGCGATGAGCCGCGATCTGGACGAAGTCGCTCTCGCCGACTGGAAGACCTATCTGCGCTGGCACCTCGTGGCGGCGGCGGCGCCGACGCTCTCGTCGAAGTTCGTGCAGGAGGATTTCGACTTCAACGGGCACGTGCTGAACGGGACGAAGGAGATCCTTCCGCGATGGAAGCGCTGCGTCGCCGCGACCGACGGCGAGCTCGGGTTCGCGCTCGGCAAGAATTACGTCGAGAAGACCTTCCCGCCCGAATCGAAGGCCCGGGCGGACGAGCTGGTGAAGAACCTCATCGCCGCGCTCCGCGACGATCTCGCGACCCTGCCGTGGATGGGAGACGCCACCCGGAAGGCCGCGATCGAGAAGCTCGCCGCGTTCACGCCGAAGATCGGCTATCCCGACGCCTGGCGCGACTACTCGGCCTACCGGGTCGGGCGCGAGAGCTATGCCGCCAACGTCTCTGCCGGCGAGGCCTTCGAGTTCCACCGGCAGCTCAACAAGATCGGGAAGCCCGTCGACCGCAAGGAATGGGGGATGACGCCCCCGACCGTCAACGCCTACTACAACCCGCTCAAGAACGAGATCGTCTTTCCCGCGGGGATCCTCCAGCCCCCCTTCTTCGACGGGAAGGCGGACGACGCCGTCAACTACGGCGCGATCGGCGCGGTGATCGGCCACGAGATGACGCACGGGTTCGACGACCAGGGCCGCAAGTTCGACGCGCACGGCAACCTGCGCGACTGGTGGTCGTCCGAGGACGCGAAGAACTACGACCAGCGCGCCGCCTGCGTCGAGAAGCAGTTCGACGGTTACAGCGTCCAGGACGGGCTTCACGAGAACGGAAAGCTCGTCCTCGGCGAGAGCATCGCCGACCTCGGCGGGCTGACGATCGCCTGGCGCGCGTACCAGAAGAGCCTCGAGGGGAAGCCCGCGCCGGCGCCGATCGACGGGTTGACGGCCGCCCAGCGCTTCTTCCTCTCGTATGCGCGCGTGTGGGCCGAGAACGATCGGCCCGAGTCGGAGCGGCTCCAGGTCGTGACGAATCCGCATCCGCTCGGCCGCTTCCGCGCGATCGCCGCCCCGTCGAACATGCCGGAGTTCGAGAAGGCGTTCGGGTGCAAGGGGGGGGAGCCGATGGTGCGCAGCGACCGCTGCCAGATCTGGTGAGAAGCCGGCGCGGCGATGCATCGAGCCGGGCGGGCGCGTGCGCCGCGACCCGCGGCCTTACCGTACGCTCATCGGTACGCCGCGGCCGCGGGTCGGACG
>DATFVB010000282.1 GCA_035260525.1 Thermoanaerobaculia bacterium | reverse complement strand
TGGCGTTCCGGACGTTCAGGGCGCCGTCGAGGCGGTTGATCGCTTCGACGACCAGGGAGGAGTCCATGATGGCCCCGTCGACGATCGCTTCCGGGGAGAGGCTCTCGACCCCGGCCTTCAGGAGCTTGTAGCCCCCGCCTTTTCCCTGCTTCAGCTCGACGAGCTTGACCCCGGAGCTCCCGATGTCGAGCCCCACGAGGTTTTTTGATTTGCCAAACAGCACTCGGCTCACCTACTCGTCAAAACGGTCTCGGGGGCGTCAACTGGGCACCGTAGCAACTGGGAAAAAACTACCAGATGCCTAAAGGCCTGTCAAGACAAAAGATTCACTGCCTCCAATACTTAGCCCCCTTCCCAAGCCTCGCGGCGCGTGCTAGGATCGGTGTTTCGTCGAGGAGGATGAGGCCATGGCTCAGGGATGTCACTTCTGCGGAAAGTCGGCCGTTTCGGGCAACCGGGTCAGCCACGCGCACAACGTCACGAAGCGCCGGTGGCACCCCAACGTCAAGAGCGTCCGGGCCGTCGTCGGGGGAGCCAGCCGCCACGTCAACGCCTGCACGCGTTGTCTCCGCAGCGGCAAGGTCGTCAAGCCGGTCGTCCGGACCCGTCCGACCGCCTGACCATGCGCCGCCGCCGGACGACTCCGGCGGCGGAAATCCGAAACACGAATCTCGAATCCAGCCAATTCTTCGCAGCGCGATGAATCGCGGCGAACACCCTGGGTCCCCGAATTCCGGCCCTGTCGCATCGCGGAGCCTTTCGCCGAAGTAACCGAGGCGAAAGCCCGCGATGCGGGAGCGAGGGCGAAGGGGGGTGACGGCGGACGCGGCGAGCCGCTCGTTGGGCGACCCGCGCCGCCGTCACGCGCTCCCGTCCCCCGAGCCCGCTCCCGCGACGGTCACGAGGCGGGAACCGCCGCGATGACCGGCGAGCGCCTCCGCACCTCCCGGACGCCGCCGATCGCCCGCAGCCGTTTCAGGACCTTCTCGAGCTGCTTGACCCCGGTGATCTCGAGGACGACGACGATCTCCCCCGTCCCTTCCTCCCCGGTCTTCGCCTCGATCCGGCGGATGTTGATCTTCTCGTCGGCGATCGTCTGCGTGACGTCGGCCAGCAGCGCCGGCCGGTCCTCGGTCTCCAGCCGGAGCTCGGCCGGGAACTTCGTCTCCGGCCGCTTGCCCGACCAGCTCACCGCGATCTGCCGTTCCGGGTCGTACATGAGGTTCGTCACGTTGGGACAGGCCGCCGAATGGACCGATACCCCGCGTCCGCGGGTGACGTAGCCGACGATCGGCTCTCCGGGTAGGGGGCTGCAGCACTTGGCGAGCGTCGCCATCAGGTCGTCGTACCCGACGACCTCGACCGACGGCGCCCCGAACGGCAGGATCTTTCGCGCCGCTCGGCCGATCGCGGAGCCGGGTTCCGCGGCCGGGACGCGGGCGATCTCGTCGGCGGGGACGAAGCGCTCGAGCACCTTGCGCGCCGCGAGCTTGCCGAACCCCACGGCGGCGTACAGATCGTCGATCTTCGACATGCCGAGCTCCGGCAGGAGATCGGCGAAGGCGCCCTCGGCCTCGAGCTTCTTCACGGATCGCTTGAAGCGCTTGAACTCGCGGTCGAGGAGCTTGCGCCCGATCTCGATCGACTTCTCCTTCTCCTGCGCATGGATGAAGTGCCGGATCTTGTTGCGCGCGCGCGACGTGACCGCGAAGGAGAGCCAGTCGCGCGAGGGCTTGGCGGCGGGCGAGGTCAGGATCTCGACCCAATCCCCGTTCGAAAGCAGGGTCTTGAGCGGGACGAGCCGGCCGTTGACGCGCGCCCCCACGCAGCGCGCGCCGACGTCGGAATGGATGCGATAGGCGAAGTCGACCGGTGTGGCGCCCCGCGGAAACGCGAAGACCTTCCCCTTCGGGGAGAACGTGTACACCTCGTCGGGATAGAGGTCGACCTTGAGCGCGTTCAGGAACTGCCGCGGGTCGGAAACCTCCGTCTTCAGGTCCGCGAGGCGGCGCAGCCAGTCGAAGCGCGCGTCGTCGGGGGAGGCGTCGAGCCTTCCCTCCTTGTAGCGCCAGTGCGCCGCGATTCCGCGCTCGGCGAGGACGTCCATCTCGAAGGTCCGCACCTGGACCTCGAAGGGCGTGCCGCGCTCCCCCATCACCGTCGTGTGGAGCGACTGGTAGAAGTTGGGCTTCGGCATCGCGATGTAATCCTTGAACCGCCCGGGCACCGGCCGCCAGATCTGATGGATGAGCCCGAGGATCGCGTAGCAATCCTTGACCTCGCGGCAGACGATCCGGAAGGCGAGGATGTCGTAGAGCTGGGCGATCTCGAGCCCCTGCCGCTTCATCTTCGCGTGGATCGAGTAGAGGCGCTTGACGCGGCCCCGGACCTGGCTCTCGATCCCCGCCTGCGCGAGCGCCGCCTCGATCCGCCGCTGGATCTCCTCGACGAGGCCGCGCGTGTTCTTCAGGCGGGCTTCGACCTCCTGCGAAAGCTGCTCGTACGCGCCCGGCTCGAGGTAACGGAACGCGAGGTCCTCGAGCGGGCCCTTGATCGCCCCGACGCCGAGCCGGTTCGCGATCGGCGCGTAGATCTCGAGCGTCTCCCGCGCGATCTCGATCCGTTTCTCGGGCGCGAGGAACTCGAGGGTCCGCATGTTGTGGAGCCGGTCGGCGAGCTTCACGAGGATCACCCGCAGGTCCGACGCCATTCCGAGGATCATCTTGAGGAAGGTCTCCGCCTGCTCCTGCTCGCGCGAATGGAACGAGAACTTGCCGATCTTCGTCACGCCATCGACGAGTTCGGCGACCTCGGGGCCGAAATGCCGCGCGAGGTCATCTTTCGTGACGCCCGTGTCCTCGAGGATGTCGTGCAGGAGGCCCACGACGATCGAGACGTCGTCGGCGCGGATGTCCGCGAGGATCCCGGCGACGTTCATCGGGTGGATCAGGTACGGTTCCCCGGACCGGCGCGTCTGCCCGTGGTGCTCCTTGGCCGAAAACACGTAGGCCTTCCGCAGGAGCGTCTCGTCGCTCGCCGGGTTGTAGGCCTGCACCTTCTCCAGGATCTCCTCGAACCGGATCACGGCATTATTGTAGCTGGCGCCGCCATCCATCGAGCCCCTCGCGGGAGCTGACTCGGGGAACGGGAGCGCGTGACGGGCTCGCGGCTCGTCGAACGAGCGACTCGACCGCGAGCCCGCCACCCCCTCGCCCACGCTCCCGCTCCCGCATCGCGGGACCCGCGCTCGATTACTTCGCGCGGGGTCCTCAGCGATGCGAAAGGCCCGCCCGAGGTCTCCCGGGTCCCCGCAGTTCGCCGGGCTCGCGCCTGGCGCCGCCTCATCGCCGAGCTGGTGTCAGGGGAATTCTTGGAATCGAGCATCGGATACTCAGACCCACGAGTTCGACCTGACTTTCGGCTCGAGA
>DATFVB010000281.1 GCA_035260525.1 Thermoanaerobaculia bacterium | reverse complement strand
CCCGTTTCGAAGTTTGAGCTTTTGAAATTTGTGCTTGTTTCGAGTTTCGGATTTCGAAATTCGGATTTCCGCCGGCTACGCCGGCGGCAGCGGATGCGCGGTCCGCTTCTTCTTCTCGAACGTGACGTATTCGCGCGCGCCGGCCTCGCGCGCGTGGGCGATCGTGCGGTCGTACCCCCAGCCGACCTCCGCCGGCGCGTGAGCGTCGGAAGAGAACGTGACGGCGCCACGGACCTATACTTTCGCGCATGAATTCCGCACACGGTCGGGACCGGGCGGCGCCGGGACCCGATGCCCGCTGGACCATCGCGGCGCCGGCGTCGAAGCGATGGCGCGCGCGCCGGCCGCGGACGCGCACGGCGGCCGAGCATCCCGGCACGGCCCTCGATTGGGACGGCGCGCTCTATGAAGTGATCGCCGCCGAACCCGCCGGAGCGGGCGTCGTGTACACGCTCTCGCCGTGGGAGGACCGCCACACGATCCGGGTCCTCGAAAAGTACGACGACGAAAGCGAGGCGCGGCGCGCGCGGGAGCGGACCGACGATCGGCGCGGGCGCCGGATGCGCCACCTCCTCCTCGTTCTTTCTCCGCTCGCCGGGCACCTGCCGGCGCAGGTGCAGGACCGCTGGGAGCACGAGTACGACGCGCCGGCGAGTCTCCTGACCCTCGTTTCGGCGCTGCCGCTCTTCGTGTTCGGATTCCTGAGCACCTTCTCGCTGACGATCCGCGGCATCGCGGGAGTCGCGCTCCTGCCGTTGCCCGAGAACGTGCTCCTCTTCGGCGTGTATCTCTTCGTCGAATCGGGATTCCGGCTCTCGGTGGCATGGTCCCAGGGGCGGCCCGCGGGGTCGGTCGCCGGGACGATCGCGTGGGAGGTCGCCCGCCGACTCCGCCCGGCCCTCGCCCGGGCTCCGGAACCCGGCTCGCCCCGCCGTTCCGATTGAGCGTCGCAAGCTTCTTACCCGATCCACGGCCGGCGGCGGGATGTGCGGGGCCGCTTCAATCCGAATTTACACGCTCTTCGTTTTTCGAAAACGCCCCCGACCTACATTGCGCTCCGAAAAAGGAGGAAAACGCATGAGGCTTCCAACGAGGAACATCCTGACGACGATCGTCGTCGGAATCGCCGCCGTCGCTCTCGCGGCTTCGGCCGCGGCGCAGGAGACGGTGGAGGGGACACCGAGTTTCAAGATCGGCGCGACGATCTTCTCGGACTACACCTACAACGACGAACCGACGACGACCGACGCCAACGGCGACACGGTCCACCCGAACGCCTTCAACGTCAGCCGCGCCTACATCAACGTGACCGGGAACCTCTCTCGGATGATCTCGTTCCGGATCACTCCCGACATCAACCGGGAGACGAGCTCCACGAGCTCGAACAACGGCAGCCTCGTCTTCCGGCTCAAGTACGCGTTCGCTCAGTTCGATCTGTCGAAAGCGCTCGGTTCCGGCGGCTCCTGGGCGAAACTCGGCCTGCAGACGGCTCCGTGGATCGACTACGACGAAGGAATCTATCGGTACCGCTTCCAGGGGCCGACGTTCGTGGACGCGGAAGGGTATCTGGCCTCCTCCGACTTCGGCCTGTCGGGCCACTACAGCTTTCCTTCCAACTACGGCGACGTTCACGTCGGCGTCTACAACGGCGACGGGTACAACCACACGGAGCTCAACGACCAGAAGTCGATCCAGATCCGCGCCTCGCTGCGGCCGGCGCCGGGGGTCGAGGGGGTCAAGGGGCTGCGGATCAACGGCTACTACGACACCGATCACTACGTCGACAGCAACAAGAGGGAGCGCTACATCGTCGGCGCGACGTACGAGAGCGCGTATCTGAATGCCGGCGGCTACTATCTCGATGCGAAAGACCAGAAGACCGCCGCGTCGGCGGAGACGCACGCCAAGGGTTACACGGTCTGGGCGAATCCGCGCACCCCGTTCGGCCTCGAAGCGCTCGTCCGCTACGACGATCTCAAGCCCGACGACACCGTGAGCGGCCGCAAGAAGCGGGTGATCGGCGGCGTCGCCTACTGGTTCCCGACGTTCAAGGGGGTCCAGACGGCCGTGATGCTCGACTACACCAACGTCCGCTACGAGGCGTCCCTCACGAACCCCGACGAGAAACGCTGGGCCGTCCACACCCTCATTAACTTCTAATTCACGCCCTGTTAACGCGCATTTAACACGGAATCGAAAGACTGGAAAAGGATAGAGGTGAAGCGATGACTCGAGTAGCGAAGATCCTGGCCGTGGCGGCAGCCGCCCTGTTCGGAGCGGTTTCCGCAGGCGCCCAGACCATCCAGTTGAACGGCGCCGGTTCGACGTTCGGAACGCCGATCTACACGAAGTGGTTCTCCGAATACAACAAGATCCACCCGAACGTGCAGATCAACTATCAGTCGATCGGATCGGGGGGAGGAATCCAACAGGTCACCGCCCATACGGTCGATTTCGGGGCGTCGGACGGGCCGATGACGCCGGAGCAGATGGCCAAGGCGCCCGGCATCATGCATTTCCCGACGGTGCTCGGCGGAGTCGTGCCGATGTACAACATTCCCGGCGTCAAGGTGGATCTGAGATTCACCGGGCCCGTGCTGGCGAACATCTATCTGGGCCGAATCACGAAATGGAACGATCCCGCGATCGCGAAGCTCAATCCGGGTGTCAAATTCCCCGCGCTTCCGATCGCCGTCGTCCACCGGGCCGACGGCTCGGGCACGACCTACATCTGGGCCGACTATCTTTCGCGGGTCTCCCCGGAGTGGAAGACGAAGGTCGGCGTATCGACGTCGCTCAAGTGGCCCGTCGGCGTCGGCGGAAAGGGGAGCGAGGGAGTCTCCGGGCAGGTCCGCCAGCAGCCGGGCGCGATCGGCTACGTCGAGCTCATTTACGCCCTCCAGAACCACATCGCATACGGTTTCGTCCAGAACGCCGACGGCAAGTTCCTCAAGGCGACTCTCGGCGGGGTCACGGCCGCCGCCGCCGCCGCGGCTCGGAAAATGCCGGCGGACTTCCGCGTGTCGATCGTGAACGCGCCCGGTCCCGACGCCTATCCGATCGCGTCGTTCACCTGGCTGCTCGTGTATCGGCACCCGAGCGATGCCGTCCGCGGAAAGATCATGAAGGACTTCCTCCACTGGATGCTCGGGGACGGCCAGAAGTACTGCGCCGACCTCGGTTATGCTCCCCTTCCGCGCGAAGTGATCCGGATGGAAGAAGCCGCGGTCGACAAGCTGCAGCAGTGATTCGAGCTCCCCTTCCGGGGCGTCCGAGCGGCGCCCCGGAGGAGGGACGGGAGAAACCTTGATGGCGAGAACGCGGCGGCGCATTCCCTGGTCGGACGCGGGCTTTCGGGCGGCGACCGGCCTCGCCGCGTTCCTCGTCGTCGGGATCGCCGTCGTCATCGGACTCGAGCTCTTCCGGAATTCGCGCGTGCCGATTCACGAGTTCGGGTGGAAGTTCTGGACCAACAAGGACTGGGATCCGGTCAACGGCGAGTTCGGCGCCTACACGTTCATCTGGGGGACTCTCTACTCTTCCCTCATCGCGCTTCTGCTCGGCGCGCCGGTGGCGCTCGGGATCGCGATCTTCATCGTCGAGGTCGGCCCTCTCCGGCTCCGCCGCGGACTCGGGTTCCTGACGGACCTGCTGGCCGCGGTTCCGTCCATCGTCTACGGCCTGTGGGGCATCTTCGTGCTCGTCCCGCTCGTCCGAAAGGTCGAGACGGCCATCGCGGGCAGCCGCCTGTCGAACCTCCCGATCTTCTCCGGGCCGCCATACGGGATCGGGATGCTCGCCGCCGGGATCATCCTGGCGATCATGATCGTGCCGTACATCTCCTCCGTGGCGCGAGAGGTCCTTCGGGCGGTTCCCCAGTCCCAGCGCGAGGCGGCGTACGCGCTCGGGGCGACGAAGTGGGAGACGATCCGCATCGTCGTCCGGTACGGCCGATCGGGGATCCTGGGAGCGGTCTTTCTGGGGCTCGGGCGAGCCCTCGGAGAGACGATGGCCGTGACCATGGTGATCGGAAACAGCCCGCAGATCTCCGCTTCTCTCTTCGCGCCGCAGTACACGATGGCCGCCGTGATCGCCAACGAGTTCACGGAGGCGACGGGCGACCTGTACCTGCAATCCCTGATCGAGATCGGTCTCGTGCTTTTCGCGATCACGCTCGCCATCAACGTCCTCTCGAGGTTCCTCATCTGGTCCGTGTCGCGCGAGCGAAGGCCGCGGCCGCGGGCGACTCCCGCCCGCCTTCCGGAGCCGGCGTGAACGCCCACCGCTCGAGCGCTCGGCGGCGTTTCGTTTCGCGGGCGATGTCCACGCTCTGCGCGGCCGCCGTGGTCCTGGCGCTGCTGCCGCTCGGCTTCATCCTCTTCTACATCGTCAGCCGGGGCATCTCCGCGCTCAACCCGGCATTCTTCACGAAGCTGCCGAAACCCTCGGGGGAAACCGGGGGCGGAATGGCGAACGCGATCGTCGGGACGCTGAAGCTGATCGGCCTGGCCTCTGCGGCGTCCGTCCCGGCGGGAATCGGAGCGGGGATCTACATTTCCGAGTTCCCGGGTTCTCGCACGTCCACCCTCGTTCGATTCTGCGCCGACGTGCTCAACGGGGTCCCCTCGATCGTCGTGGGCATCGTCGCGTACGGCCTCGTGGTCCTCCCGATGAAGCGATTCTCGGCGATCGCGGGCGCCGTCGCGCTCGCGATCATGATGGTTCCGATCATCACGCGCTCGACCGAGGAGCTGCTCCGGCTCGTCCCCGTCTCCCTCCGCGAGGGAGCGCTCGCGCTCGGGGCTTCGAGGGCGAGGGCGGTATGGAGCGTCGTGCTGCCGAGCGCCCTTCCGGGCATCATCACGGGCGTTCTGATCGCCGTCGCCCGGATCGCCGGAGAGACGGCTCCGCTCCTGTTCACGTCGTTCAACAACCAGTTCTGGGCACCGGGACTGGACCAGCCGACGGCTTCGCTGACGGTGCAGATCTACAACTACGCCATCTCGCCGTACGACGACTGGCACCGCCAGGCCTGGGCCGGCGCGCTCGTGCTCGTCGCGATCGTCCTGGCGTTTTCGATGCTCGCCCGCGTGGCCACGCGCCGGCTCGAGCGAATGAACGTGGGGTGAGCGCGATGACCCCGACGGAACTCGAGGCGCCCGGAGTCACGGTCCGGGAGCCGGAGCCGCGGAGCGAGGACGCCGCCGTCCGCATGGAGACGCGGAACCTCGACTTCTTCTACGAACACGTCCAGGCCCTTCACGGGGTCTCGCTCGCGATCCCGGAGAACTCGGTGACGGCGCTCATCGGCCCCTCCGGCTGCGGCAAGTCGACGTTCCTGCGATGCCTCAACCGGATGAACGACATCATTCCGGGCACCCGCGTGGTCGGCGACGTGCTGCTGGACGACATCGACATCTACAAAGGGGACGTCGACGTCGTCGACCTTCGCCGCCGCGTCGGCATGGTGTTCCAGAAGTCGAACCCGTTTCCGAAGTCGATTTTCGACAATGTCGCGTACGGGTTGCGCATCAACCGGCTGACCCGTTCCCGCGAGGAACTGCGCGGCCGCGTGGAAGCGAGCCTGCAGTCGGCAGCGC
>DATFVB010000280.1 GCA_035260525.1 Thermoanaerobaculia bacterium | reverse complement strand
TCTTCAATTTCCGCGAGCTCCGCCGCGCGGATCGCCGCCGCGACCTTCCGTACCGCGGGACCGGAGACGCCGAAGTCCTGCTCCACGCGCTGAACGCCCGCGGCCGCGCCGCGCTCGAAACGCTCGAAGGGATGTTCGCGTTCGCGTACTTCGACCCGCGCGATCGCTCGCTGCTTCTCGCGCGCGACCGGATCGGGATCAAGCCTCTCTACTATTTCGAGAAGGGCGGGACGTTCCTCTTCGCCTCGGAGCCGAAGGCTCTCCTCGTCCACCCGGCGGTTTCCGCGGAAGTCGATCCCGAGGCGCTCGGCGATTACCTCTCGTACGGCTACGTGCCTTTCGATCGCGGAATCTTCCGGGGCGTCCGAAAACTTCCTCCCGGCCATGCCCTCGTCCGGGCGCGAGGGCGGACCACGGTCTCCCCGTACTGGGAGCCCGAGCCCGCCGCGATCGGGGCGGACCCGCCGGAGGAGCTCCGCGAGGTCCTCCGCCGCGCGGTGCGGTCGCACGCGGTCTCCGACGTCCCGGTCGGCTCACTCCTTTCGGGAGGTCTCGACTCGACCTGCGTCACGGCGCTCCTCCAGGAATTCTCGCCCGGGCCGGTTCCGACGTTCACGGTCGCCTACCGGGACGGCGGCCAGGAGGACATGCGGCACGCGGAGATCGCCGCTCGCCGGCTCGGCACGGACCACGCCGCCGAAGAGCTCACGCATGGCGACGTGGGGGACGCGATCGACGAAATCACGGGCGCGCTCGACGAGCCGGTGAGCGACGCCCGGGCGCTCGCTTTCTTCCACCTGTCGCGCCTCGCACGCTCCCGGGCGAAGGTCGTCCTCTCGGGCGACGGCGGCGACGAGGTCTTCGGCGGCTACGGCTGGCACGAGAGCTCCCTCGCGTACGACGTCCGGCGGCGGCGCGTGACGGGACTCCTTCCGATCTTCGGGTGGACCGACCGGCGCCTCCTGGCTCCTCTCCGGGGGAGCGTCTGGGCGGCGCGCGCGGAGGGACTCCGGAAGTTCGTCTCCTCCGACCCGGTCGACCGGTACTTCGCGCTGCGCGGATTCTTCACGCGCGAGGAGCGCCGGGTGATCTTCGACCCGGCGTTCGCGGCCGACGATCCCGCCTGGCTCTTCCGTCGCTTCTACCGCGAAGACCTCTCGCCTGCTGCCCGGCTGTGCCATCTGGACCGGAAGACGTACCTCCCCGACAACATCCTGGCGCTCGTCGACCGCGCGTCGATGGCCCACGGGCTCGAAGTCCGCGTCCCCCTGCTCGACCGGAGGGTGGTGGAATTCGGGCTCGCGCTCCCGGATGACCAGCTCGTGCGCCCCGGCGCGACGAAGATCCTCTTCCGCCGCGCGGTGGCTCCGTGGCTTCCGGAGGAGATCCTCGCGCGGCCGAAGTACGGTTTTTCCCCGCCGTTCAAACGGTGGGTCTCGGCCGGGAACGGCCGCCCGGCCTTCGACCGCCTGCGCCGCGGAGCGCTCGCCCGCGACGGCATCGTCGACGTCCGGGCGCTCGAGCGCCGCATCGCGAGCGGGATGCCGAGGCGATGGAACAAGCTCTGGCTCCTCGTCGTGCTCGATCGTTGGTACTCCCGGTGGATCGCCGGCGCGAACGCCGATCGCGCTGCCGCGGCTCTCGCATGAGGAGCGCTTTGGCCGCGGCTTTCCTCCTCGCCGCCCTTCCCCTCGCGGCGGAGACGCCGGCATCTTCTCCCTCGCCGGCGCCGGAATCTTCCGCGGCGCAAACGCCCGATCCCGCGGCCGCGCCGACACCCGATCTTTCCGTGCCGGATCTCGTCGTCAGCGCGCCCCCGCCGGGCGGAGTGCTCCCGGCCATCGGCAACGAGGCCCGCCGATACGGCCGCGACACGATCGGTCTCGTGACCGCTCCCCTGTCGTGGAACCGGCAGGACCGCGAGAAGGCGGCCGCCTTCGGGGTGATCCTCGGCGGCCTCTTCCTCGCCGACCGGTCGATCGACCACCAGGCGGCGGCGAGCCGGTCTCCGACGACCGACTCCGTCTCGAGCGCGACGATGCCGTTCGGCGCCGAAGGAGGATTCGCCGTTTCCGCGGCGCTCGTGGCGGCCGGCCTCGCCTTCCGCGACCCCGCCACGCGCGACATGGGGCGCGACGCGCTCGAGGCGGCGGTGCTCGCCGGGCTGCTCGACAACGTCGTCAAGAGGATCTCCGGCCGCGAACGGCCGGTCAATTCCAACGGGCAGACCGTGTTCGAGCCCGGCTCCTCCAACGCCTCGTTCGCGTCCGGCCACACCACCGTCGCGTTCGCGGTGGCGTCGGTCATCGCCGCGCGCTCCCCGGGGTGGATCGTTCCCGGCCTCGCATACGCCGCCGCGACTCTCGTCGGAATGGATCGGATCAACAACCGGGCGCACTTCGCGAGCGACGTCTTCGCCGGGGCGATCCTCGGCACCCTCACCGGGCGTTGGCTCGTCCATCGCCACCGCGCCGCCGAGGCCAATGAGGACCGCGAAGCGACGCTCGAGCTGGTCCCGATCGCGCGCGGGCTGGGGGCGAAAATCCTCTTCTGAACGCGCACGGTTCCGTCGAGCCGGAGAATGCTCCGGCTCCCGTATAATCCGAGGCTCCGGCGGGGGAACGAACACATGTCTCTCCTCGAACAATCACGACCCGAGCCCGACGTCGCGACCACCGTCTCCGCGGCGCGCGATTACCTCTTCTCGATCCAGCATGACGACGGGCACTGGTGCGGCGAGCTCGAGGGGGACACGATTCTCGAGTCGGAATACGTCCTCACGTTCCACTTCCTCGGACGGGCCGGCGAGAAGACCCGGAAGGCCGCCGCGTGGATCCGCGGCAAACAGCTCGCCGAAGGCGGCTGGGCGACCTACCCGGGAGGTCCCCCGGAGGTGAGCGCCTCCGTGAAGGGATACTTCGCGCTGAAGCTCGAAGGGGACGACCCGGAGGCGCCGCACATGAGGAGGGCGCGGCAGGCCATCCTCGGCCTCGGAGGCCTCGACGCCTGCAACTCGTTCACGAAGATCTATCTGGCGATCTTCGGCCAGTACGACTGGGACCGGTGCCCTGCCGTGCCCCCGGAGCTCGTGCTCCTTCCCGACGCCTTCCCGATGTCGATCTACCGGATGTCCTCCTGGTCGCGGGCGATCGTCGTGCCGCTCTCGATCATCTGGGCGAAGCGCCCGTTCCACGCGATTCCGCCCTCCGCCGGGATCGCCGAGCTCGCCGTCCCTCGCCTTCCGGCGCGCGACCGGAAGATGCGCCCTCGCCGCGAGCGCTTCTGGCGGGCGTTCTTCGGCGGTCTCGACCGGACGCTGAAGGCCGTCGAAGCGGTCCCGTGGAAACCGCTTCGCGCGCGCGCGCTGCGGCGCGCCGCCCGATGGACGGAGGAGCGCCTGGCCGACAGCGACGGGCTCGGGGCGATCTTCCCGCCGATCGTGAATACGATTTTCGCGTTCCGCGCGCTGGGCGTCCGCCCGGACGACCCGCGGATCGCGTCGCAGGTCGCGGAGCTCGAGAAGCTCGAGCTCGAGGAGGAGGGGACGCTCCGCGTCCAGCCGTGCTTTTCGGCCGTTTGGGACACGGCGCTCGCCCTTCACGCACTTCTCGAATCGGGCATTTCCGAGGACGACCGCCGCCTGCTCGCCGGCGCGCGCTGGCTCCTCGACCGCGAGGTGCGGGTCAAGGGCGACTGGTCGCGCCGCGTGAAGGACACGGCCTCGGGAGGATGGTTCTTCGAGTACCGCAACGCGTTCTATCCCGACACGGACGACACGGCCGAGGTCCTGGCCGCGCTCTCCCGCGTCCGGTTCGCCGAGGGGGAGGACCGCCGCCGGCGCGAAGCCCTGTCGCGGGGAACGCGGTGGCAGCTCGCGATGCAGAACGCCGACGGGGGCTGGGGGGCGTTCGACCGCGGCTGCGACCGCGACGTGCTGACGTTCGTGCCGTTTGCGGACCACAACGCGATGATCGACCCGAGCTGCGAGGACATCACCGGCCGGACGCTCGATGCGCTCGGGAGGCTCGGAATCCCGCCGTCGGATCCCGCGGTGCGGCGCGCGGTCGGCTTCCTGCGGGCGCGGCGCGACCCCGACGGGACCTGGTACGGGCGCTGGGGATGCAACTATCTGTACGGCACCTGGCTCGCGCTGCGCGGGCTTCGCCGCGCGGGCTTGCCCGCGTCCGACGCCGCGTTCCGCGACGCCGCGGCCTGGATCGAAACGCGCCAGAACGCCGACGGCGGCTGGGGAGAGCTCCCCCGCTCCTACGACGAGCCGGAGACGAAAGGGATCGGGCCGAGCACGCCGTCGCAGACCGCCTGGGCGCTCCTCGCGCTGTTCTGCGCGGGGACGTTCGACGGCCCGGCCGTCCGGCGCGGCATCGAGCACCTGCTCGAGCGGCAGCGGGGGGACGGATCGTGGGAAGATCCGTTCTGGACCGGGACGGGATTCCCGAAAGTGTTCTACCTGAAGTATCACCTGTACGCGACGTTCTTTCCGCTCTGGGCCCTGGCGACGTACGAACGAGGAGAATCGGCCTTTCCATGAGATTCCCGATCCACATCACGACCGACATGATCCAGCACCAGTTCCGGAACGCGGTGCGGGGCAACCGCCGCTACCCGTTCGTGCTGATGCTCGAGCCTCTCTACACCTGCAATCTCGCGTGCATCGGCTGCGCGACCGAGCGCCACACGGGCCGGATCCAGGATCGGCTGCCGCTCGAGCGCTGCCTGGAGGCGGTCGAGACCTCTCAGGCGCCCGTCGTCTCGATCTGCGGCGGCGAGCCGACGATCTATCCGGAGCTCGCCGCGCTCGTCGCGGGCATCATCGAGCGCAAGCGCCACATCTATCTCTGCACGAACGCCCTGCTCCTGGACCGGAAAGTGTACGGCGTGATCCCTCCGCACAAGCGGCTGATGATCAACGTGCACCTCGACGGGATGCGCGAGACGCACGACCGCGTGTGCGACGCGCCGGGAACGTTCGATCGCGCGATCGAGATGATCCGGCAGGGGCGGCGGCTCGGCCATCACCTGATGGCGAACATGACGATCTTCCGGGAGACCGACGTCTCCGAGGTCGAGGAGCTCTGCGATCTGCTGACGAGCCTCGGCGTCGAGGGGATGCTCGTCACGCCCGGCTATCACTACGAGTCCGTCGACCGCGACATCTTCCTCACCCGGTCGGAGATCCAGCTGAAGTTCCGCCGCGTGCTCGACATCTCGAAGAGGTACCGGCTGACCTCGACCCCGATGTTCCTCGAGTTCGCGGCCGGCCTGCGCGAGTACAAGTGCTCGCCCTGGAGCACGGTCACGTTCACCCCGCGCGGATGGAAGGGCCCCTGCTATCTCATCGGAAAGAAGTACACGTTCTCGTGGGAGGAGTTCTGGAACGAAACCGACTGGGGGTACTGGGAGTCCCGGCAGGACGATCTCTGCCAGAACTGCGCGATGCACTCCGGCTTCGAGGCGTCGGTCGTGAAGGAGCTGCCGAAACACCCGGGGGACATGGTGCGGCTCGCCGCGTGGAATCTCCTCGGCTGAACGGGAGACGCGGCGCGTCCGCCGGCGGCGCTCCGGCGGATGCCGGTGAGGCGTCGATGAAGACGCCGGCGAGGCGTCGATGAAGACGCCGGCGAGGCGTCGATGAAGACGCCGGCGAGGCGTCGATGGACGCCGCGATGAGCGACCTCGACCTCGTCACCGGCGGCACGGGGTTCGTGGGAGCGCATGTCGTCCGCGCGCTCCTGGCGCGCGGACGTTGCGTCCGCTGTCTGGCGCGCACCGGGAGCTCTCTCGCCAACGTCGAGGGGCTTCCGGTCGAGATCGTGCGCGGCGACCTTCGGGAGCCCGCGTCGCTGGCGCGCGGGGCGGCCGGGGTCGACACGCTCTACCACTGTGCCGCCGATTACCGCCTCTACGCGCGCGATCCCCGGGAGCTCTATGCCGCCAACGTCGACGGCACCGAAAACGTCCTCCGCGCCGCGGTCGACGCGGGAGTTCGCCGCATCGTCCACACGAGCTCCGTCGCGACCCTCTCGCCGCGCGGCGGCGAGCCGGCCGACGAGACCCGCCCCGCGTCGCCCGACAGCGTGATCGGCCACTACAAACGAAGCAAGGTGCTCGCCGAGCGCGTCGCGCTCCGATGGGCCGCTGAAGGCGCTCCGGTCGTCGTCGTCAACCCCTCGACGCCGGTGGGAGAGCTCGACGTCAAGCCGACGCCGACGGGACGCATCGTCGTCGACTTCCTCCGGCGCCGCATGCCGGCTTACGTCGACACGGGGTTGAACCTCGTCGACGTCCGCGACGTCGCGGAGGGCCACCTGCGGGCGGCGGAGAAAGGACGCCCGGGCGAGCGATACATCCTCGGGAATCGGAACATGACGCTGAAGGAGATCTTCGACGTGCTCGCGGCGATCACGGGCCTCCCCTCCCCGCGCGTGAGGCTCCCGCATTGGGTCCCGATCGCCGCGGCCGCCGTCGACACCGGGATCGCGCGCCTCCTCAACCGCGAGCCGCGGGTCCCGCTCGAGAGCGCGCGGATGGCGCGCCACCGGATGTACTTCGATTCGAGCAAGGCGGTGCGCGAGCTGGGGTTTCCGCAGAGTCCCGTCGAGGACGCGCTCGCGCGCGCGGTCGCATGGTTCCGGGACCACGGCTACTCCGCGCCGGCGCGGCCGCGAGCCGCCGCGTGACGGGGGTCCTGACGGCGCTCCCGGAGGAGCTCGGGCCGCTGCTCGCGGGCGCGTCGTCCCCGATACGCGCGGCGCGCCGGACATACCGGGCGCGCCTCGCCGGAACGGAAGTCCTCGTGGCGGCGACCGGAGAAGGGCCCGACCGCGCCGGGCGGCGGGCGGCGGATCTCCTCGGACGCTACCGACTCGACGCGCTCATCGGGACGGGACTGGCGGGCGCGCTCTCCCCCGCTCTCCGCGAAGGCGAGGTGATCGCGGCGCGCGAGGTCCGCGGCGCGGACGGAGCGGTCTGGCGGGCCGACGCCGGCCTTTTCGCGCGGGCGTCGCCGAGCGCCGACCGGGTCGGCGTCGTCTTCTCCATGGATCGTCTGAGCGGGACCGCTGCCGAGAAGGCGGCGCTCGGCGCGGCGCACCCCGGGGTGGAGAACGCGGTGACGGACCTCGAATCGTCCGGCTGGGCGGCGGCCGCCGCGCGCGCGGGCGTGCCGTTCCTCGCGCTTCGCGCGGTGCTCGACACGGCCGCCGAGGACCTGCCGGAGGCGGTGCGGCGATCGTGGAAGGACGGACGGCTCGACCGCACGGCCGTCGTGCTCCGCGCGCTGCTGCGCCCGAGCGTATTTCCCGAGTTGTTCGCCCTGCGCCGGCGCACCGTCCGCGCAATGGAGCGGATCGCCGGTCTCCTCCCGGCGCTCCTGCGGGCCGAGGCGTGAACGGAATGGCCGATCTCGACCGGCTCCTCGCGAAAACGAGCCGCACCTTCGCGCTTTCGATCCCGCTCCTGCCGGAGCCGACGCGGCGCGAGGTCGGGATCGCCTATCTCCTCTTCCGCATCGCCGACACGTTCGAGGACGCGACACTCTGGGAGCCTCGCCGCCGGATCGAGGCCCTCGCCGAGCTCGCCTCGCTGCTTCGCGGAACCGGCTCGGCCGCCGAGGAGGCGGCGGCGAGAAGATGGACCGGGGACCCGCCGTGCGCACAGGAGGGCTATCTCGAGCTTCTCCGCGAATCCCCCACGGTTCTCGGCGACTTCCGCTCGCTTTCCGCCGGAGCGGTTTCGACGATCCGCGAGCGCGTCGTCGCGTCGGCCGAAGGGATGGCGCGGTTCGTCGGCCGGATGTCGCCGGACGGCGAGCTCCGCCTCGCCGACCTCGACGACCTTCGCTCCTACTGCTACGTCGTCGCCGGCATCGTCGGAGAGATGCTGACGGACCTCTTCCTGCTCGGCCGCGACGGCCTCGCGCCGATCGCGGGATTCCTCCGCGAGCGCGCGGCGCGGTTCGGCGAAGCGCTGCAGCTGGTCAACATCGTCAAGGACGCCGGTTCGGACCGGTCGGAAGGGCGAAGCTACCTCCCCGAAAGCGTCTCCCGGGCGGAGGTGTTCGAGCTCGCCCGGCGCGACCTCGCAGAGGCGTCGGAATACGTGCTCGCGCTGCAGCGCGCGGGCGCCCCGGAAGGACTCGTCGGGTTCACGGCGCTCCCCGTCGAGCTCGCCTGGGAGACGCTCGACCGCGTCGAGAAGCACGGGCCCGGAACGAAGGTGCCGCGCACGCAGGTCTACCGCATCGTCGCGCGGCTCAAGCGGAATCTGGAGCGCGGGCGGCCGGCGGCGCGGCGACACTGACCCGCCCGGCGAATGCCGGACCGACGTGCCCTCGGAGCGGTTTCATTCCCTCCCCGAGGTAAGGCGCGGGGAGGCGCGAGCCCGGCGGGCCGCGCCGGCCTCCGCCTTCGCTAAAGCTTCGGCGCGATCCTATCGGCATCGACCGGCCGGTACGGTCTGCGCGAGCTCACTGCCGATCGCGCCGTAGCTCGGCAGAGCGAGACGGACGGCTCGATGCATCGCCGCGCCGCTCAGGAAACGCGACGCCGTTCGAGCACGGCGAACGTGACCAATCCCACCATCGCCCAGACGAGCTCGCGCAACCGCCGCACGAATCCCAGCGCGAACCCGTCGGCGGCGGAAAGGCCGAGCGCCGCGAAGATCGCGACCTTCCCTCCCTCTTGCGTTCCGGCCTTCGCCGGCACGAAGAAGAACGCCGTCTCGATCAGCACCGAGAGCGATTCGATCGAGAACGCCGTTCCCCACGAGACCGGCGCCCGGAGGAAGCGGAGGATGAGCCAGGCCTCGACGATCCCGACGCTCCACGCGCCGAGGAAGCACGCCACCGAGGCCGCCAGGTCGAGCGGGCGCGACCGGAAG
>DATFVB010000279.1 GCA_035260525.1 Thermoanaerobaculia bacterium | reverse complement strand
GGCACGCCGATCCTCGACATCAAGCCGTACCTTTCGAGCATCCCCCCGGAGAAGTTGAAGCGCGGCTGGATGGAGGAGGCCGAGCGGCGGCGGAAGGCGGCGGGTGGGTCGTAAGATCCCGCCCCGCCGGTCTTGGCGCGGGGCAATGGATCGACGATCCGGCGCTCCTGAACGGGAAACCGGTGGCGTGTACCTGGCGATCACGGTGAATTTCCAGCTGCGCTGACGGATTGCCCACATCCGCGGTGAGCGGCCGATGCGCTACGATTCACCCGCTCAATGCCGCTGACGACCGGTTCCCGGCTCGGCCCCTACGAAATCCTCGCCCCCCTCGGCGCCGGGGGAATGGGAGAGGTCTACCGCGCGCGCGATTCTCGCCTCGGCCGCGAAGTCGCGATCAAGGTCATTCCCGAGGCCTTCGCGAAGGATCCCGACCGGCTTGCCCGCTTCGAGCGGGAGGCGCGGTCGGCGTCGGCGCTCTCCGACCCTCACATCGTCGTCGTCCACGACGTCGGCGAGGAAAACGGGATCCGCTATTTCGCCTCCGAGCTCGTCGAGGGGCCCGACCTCCGCGCGATCATCGATCGCGGATCGATGGGGATCCGGAGGATCCTCGACCTCGGCGCGCAGATCGCGGAGGGGCTCGCCGCCGCCCACGAGAAGGGGATCCTCCACCGGGACTTGAAGCCCGAGAACATCCTCGTCTCCAACGATCGGCTCGCGAAAATCGCGGATTTCGGCCTCGCGAAGATCGCCGACGCTACTCGTTCTGACCTCTCGCAGACGCCGACCGCGGCAGCCGAGAGCACGGGGACGGGGATCATCATGGGGACCGTCTCCTACATGTCGCCCGAGCAGGCGCGGGGAGCGGTCGTCGACCATCGATCGGACCAGTTCGCGCTCGGCGCGATCCTCTACGAGATGGCGGCCGGCCGGAAAGCCTTCGCGCGCCCGACCGCGGCCGAGACGATGACCGCGATCCTCCGCGAAGAGCCCGAGCCCCTCGCAACGGCCGCCCCGACCTGCCCGGCGCCGCTGCGCTGGATCGTCGAGCGGCTGCTCGCGAAGGAGCCGCACGACCGCTACGACTCGACGCGCGACCTCGCGCGGGAGCTCGCGAGCGTGCGCGATCACCTCTCGACGTCGAGCCTTTCGGGTGCCGCGCCGCCGATCTCGCCGGGACCGTTCGTCTGGAGGCGGGGCGCTTTGCCCTTCGTCGCCGGAGCGATCGCGGGGGCGGTCGCCGTTGCCGCGGCGTTTCTGGTCTTCCGGTCGCCGAAAACGGCCGAGCCGGTGCGCTTCCGGTATCTCACGTATTCCGGACGCGATCGCGAGCCGGCCGTCTCGCCCGATGGAAAGACGGTCGCGTTCTCCTCCGACCGCGACGGGAAGCCGCGGATCTGGTTGAAGCAGCTCGACGGGGGCGGCGAGGCGCCGCTGACGTCCGGTCCCGGGGACATCCTTCCCCGTTTCGCGCCCAACGGCGCGTCGATCCTGTTCATCCGGACCGACGGAGCGCGATCGGCCTTGTATCGCTCGGCGGTCGTCGGCGGCGAAGCGCACAAGATCGTGGATGACGTGGGGGAAGGGGACTGGTCGCCCGACGGAAACCGGATCGTCGTCGTGAAACAGATGGCCAACTCGAGCGGGGTCGCAATGGCGATCGTGGACGCGGCGGGAGGCGCCAGCCGCGATCTCGCGCGCTTTCCGACGCGGTTCTTCTTCCATCCGCGCTGGTCTCCCGACGGGCGCCGCATCTCTGCGGTCGAACAGGGCGTGGGGGGATCGAAGAAGTCGGTCATCATCGTGGACGCCGCGACGGGAAAGGTGAAGGATCTGCCGGTCGCCGGCACCCCGGGGCTCGTGTCCGCGGCCGCGTGGAACAGGGGCGGGAACGAAATCGTGTATTCCCGGGCGGAGTCGGTTGTCGCGTCCGTCGTGGGGAGCCCCGCGGAGATCGTCGCCCAGAACGTGGACACCGGGAAAGTGCGGTCGCTCGCGTGGGCTCAGGAGAGCGGCGACATCGTCGAGGTGCTCGGCGACGGCCGCCTCGTCTTCGACACCAACTCCGTGCGGGAAAACCTGCGCGAGCTTGCGATCGAGCGAGGCGTGGCCGTTCCCTCTTCCGCCCGGTGGCTGACCGAGGGGAACGCCACCGATCGGCAGCCCGCGTACTCGCCCGACGGGAAATGGGTCGTCTTCTCCTCGAGCCGGGGCGGAAACCTCGATCTCTGGAAGATCTCGACCGATGGCGGAGAAATGCGCCAGCTCACCGACGACGCCGCGCAGGACTGGGACCCCGCGTTCACGCGCGACGGCCGGGGCCTCCTCTGGAGCTCGAACCGGACGGGAGCGTTCGAAATCTGGACGGCCGACTCGGACGGAAGCGGCGCGCACGCGATCACCCGGTTCGGTCTGGATTCCGAAAATCCGACCGAGACCGCCGACGGGAAGTGGATCGTCTATCTCCAGGGGTCGGGCCCGAAGCCCGGCTACTGGAAGGTGCATCCGGACGGGACGGGGGCGCAGTTCCTCTCGGCGCTCGGAGGAATCCCCGACGTGTCACCCGATGGAGGTCACGTCATCTCGTTTGCGAATTCCTCTCTCACCGGCGAATACGTTACGACCGTCCGGACGGAAGACGGGAAGACCGACGATTTCCGCGTCGACATTCCGCAGGGCGGACTTTCGCTGACGAGGATCACGATCGGGCGCGGCCGCTGGACGCCGGACGGGAAATCGGTCCTCATCCTCACGCGCGACGCAAAGGGAAGGTTCGGAATCGACCGGTATCCCTTCGCTCCCGACGCCGGGCGCGTTTCCGGGAATCCGTTCGTCCCGCCGTTCGACTCTTCCGTCGCGATCGAGTCGTTCGGGGTGTCTCCGGACGGAAGGAAGATCACGGTCGCGGGAGTCGCGAGGACGAACAGCCTGATGCTCGCGAGCAATCTCCCGGGAATCAGCCGCCCGAAGCGGTAGGTCCCGCAAATGTCCTCCGCTTTTCGGGGGGTCAGATCCTTACTTTGAAATATGGTTTAGCGGCGTCCGGGCGGCGAATGGCATTTCGTGGGAGCCAGCACACGTAGGATCGCAGCCGCCTCACCGCCCCTTCCTTCCGCACGCCTTCTGGAACCCGAGCTCGCAAGCCTTCTCGAACGACTCCGTTGCTTTCGCCGGATCGGCGGAAGTGCCGGTTCCCTTCTCGTAGGCGATCGCGAGGTCGAAGCAGCCCTCGCCGTCGCCGGCGCGGCAGGCCTTCTCGAGGAACGACGTGGCCTTGACGGGATCGGCCGCGACGCCGGAACCGGTCGTGTAGATTGCTGCCGCGTTGAAGCAGCCGAACCCGTCGCCCCGCTCGCAGCCGAGCTCGGAAAGCTCCCGCCCCTTCGCGTCGTCCGTGCCGAGATACATCGCTCCGAGGAGCGAGCAGGCGCGGGAGCGGTTCCGATCGGCGCCGATGTCTTCGGGATCGAGCGGCCGGTCGCAGGCGTCCTGGAAGATCGCCATCGCCCGTGCCGGGTCCTTCGCGACCCCGATCCCGTCGCGGTAGGTCCGGCCGAGATTGACGCAGCCGGTCCGGTTGGAAGGCTGGCAATGGCTGCCGTCGCATCCCCGCTGGTAGAAGGCGACGGCGAGCTCCCGGTCCCGCGCGACTCCATGGCCGTTCTCATAGAGAAAACCGAGATTCGTGCAGGCGGCGGAGCTTCCCCCTTCGCATGCTTCCTCGTACCGCGCGGCCGCGGTCTTCAGATTCCGGGGAGCGCCGCGTCCTTCGTCCGCCATCACGCCGACGTTGTAGCAGGCCTTCGCGTCCCCCAGGTCGCAGCCGCGGACGTACAGCGCGGTCGCGCGGCGATCGTCCCTGCCGACGAGCTTCCCCGTCGCGTACAGGAACGCTTCGTGCGCGCATCCGGCGCCGCTGCCGAGCGTGCAGGACTTGTCGACCGCCGCGATCGTCTCGTCGCGTCGATCGGTCCACTGGAGCAGTCGGATGCCGAGATCGGCGCAGCCGGAAGCGGAGTCCGCCTTGCAGGCGGTTTGGTAAAGCGACAGCGCGCGTTCGCGCTGCCTCTCCGCCGTTCCGAGGCTCCACGCCTGGCGATAGCAGCCGCTCGCGATTGCGCGCCCGCAGAGCTCTTCGAAAAGCGGTCCCTGCTCGACCGGCGCGAGCTTCAGCTCGACGGTCGTCTTCGCGCGCCGGACCGAGACGCCGACCGGAGAGAGCGACGGGAGGTTGTAGCCGGCATCCACGAAGTCGCAGTCGTTGGCGATGGGGAAGGCTCCGACCTGCTCCACGACGTCGTCGACGCGAATGCCGGCGACGGCCCCGGGGCCGCCGGGCAGGACCTCGACGACGATGGCGCCCTTCGTGTCGGGCGCAAGGGTGAGCCGCTTTCGAATCTGTCGGGAGATGGGCCCCGTCTCGATGCCGAGCGTTCCGCGGACCGCGGCGGCCGGAGGCGCCGCGGACGGCCGGCTCGACGTTCCGGACGAAGCGCATCCGGCGGCGACGAGGGCGCCGCTCAAGAGGATCGTCAGGCGGGATCGCGCGAAGGGGTTGTGCATCGGGTCGGCTTCATTGTAATCGTCGCCGAACCTCCGAGCGAAGGAGGCCGTGGGTCTCCTGCAGAGCGGCCTCGTCGGTGAGATGGCGCATGGGTCGAGATCACGGCAACGAGAATCGCGGGTTCGCCGGGCTCTTCTCCAACGGCGAATCTCGCGCCGGTCGCCCGAACCACCCGACCGGAGAACATTCACCCGGCGCGTGCGTAACGGTTACCGGGGCCGCGAAGGGACGGGAGGGTGAATGAGCAACCGCAAGATTGTGACAGCCTGTGCGATCTTGTTCCTCACGGCGGGGTGCGCAATCGCCGCGGGCTTGCCGGCCGACGTTCCCTTCGAGCTCTTCCACAACGTGATCCTGGTGCCGGTCCATCTCGGGGATCGCGGACCGTATCTGGCAATGATCGACACCGGAACCGATCCGTCCGCGATCGACATCGCGCTCGCGAAGGAGCTCGGCTTGAGACTCGGAAGGGGAGGCGAGATCGACGGAGGCGGAACGCAGACCGTCAAAGCCTTCGAAACCCGTCTTGCCTCGGTTCGCGTCGGTTCCGTCACGGCGGTGAACGTGGAAGTCCTGGCGGGCGGGTCCATCGCGAAGATCGGGGCGACGCTCGGCCGGCCGATCCGCCTCGTCCTGGGGAAGAGTTTCTTGAACGGGCGAGTCGTTCAGTTCGACTTTCCCCGGAAGATGATGCGCTTTCTGGCGCGGTCTCCCGACGCCGTGGCGGCGCGCGGCCGGCGGGCGATTCTGCCTTCTCGGTACGAAGACGACGTCGAGCTCGACGGCGTGCGCGTCGACGGAAAGCCCGTCCGCGCGATCCTGGACACCGGGTCGAACGGTTCGCTGAAGATCACGCCCGAGGCCGTTCATGCGCTCGGCCTCGACGCCGCGGCGAGCGGGGGGAAGGAAGCTCGGGGAACCGGTTACCGCGGTACTTACTCGAGCCGCGAAGGGCACGTGGAGAGCCTCGATCTGGGAGGCATTCGCGTCGCGGATCCCGAAGCGATCTTCTGGCTGCCGAACACCGGACACGACGGGAAGCCGTGGGACGTCAACGTGGGAAACTCGATTCTCAAGGACTTCGTCGTGACGCTCGACACGGTCGGCCGGCACGTCCTGATCGAAAAGCCATAACCGCCAGCGGAACGCCTTTATGTCGAACGCCGTCCGAACAGGTCGTTCAGTTCGGCAAACGGCGGCGCCTGGTCCGCGAAATGAAAGGTCCCGTGATCCCGCATTTCCTCGGCCGCGCGGATGAACGCGCCGAGCGCGGCGCGCGAGAGCGTCGAGCCGACGCTGATTCGCTTGACTCCCATCCCGGCGAGCTCGGCGACCGAGAAATGGGCGCTCCGCAGCCCCATCACGACATTGACGGGTTTCGAGACCGCCGAGCAGACGGCGCGGATTTGCTCCTCGGTCGTGAGGCCGGGGGCGTACAGGACGTCCGCGCCGGCGGACTCGTATGCCTGCAGGCGCCGGATCGTGTCGTCGAGGTCCGGCCGCCCTTCGAGGAAGTTCTCGGCCCGGGCGACCAGCATGAAAGGAAACGGCAACGCTCGCGCGGCCTCGACGGCGGCCGCGACGCGCTCGACGGAGTGGTCGAGGTCGTAGATCCGCCGCGGGCTTGCCGACCGATCTTCGATCGACCCGCCGACGAGGCCAACCCGCCCGGCGAGGCGGATCGTTTCCGCCGCCTCCGCCGGCGAATCCCCGTACCCGTTCTCGAGATCCGCCGCGACCGGGAGATCGGTCGCTTCGACGATCTGCCGCGCGTTTTCGAGAGTCTCCTGGCGTCCGACCGATCCGTCGGGCCTGCCCAGCGCGAACGCGAGCCCGGCGCTCGTCGTCGTGAGCGCCTCGAAACCGAGACTCTCGAGGATCCTCGCCGTTCCCGCATCCCAGGGGTTCGGGATGACGAACGCGCCCGGGCGTTCATGGAGGGCGTGGAATCGTACGGCTTTATCGGCCTGGGTCGTCGGCATGATTGCTCGCGCTGCCGATTGTAGCGGACGGATTCCGATCCGTCCGGCTCGCCTGGAACGGTCCGTGCATGCCGACGACGGTTTGCGGATCGGCAAACCGAGGAACGCATTTTCGTCAGGAGGATGGGATGCTCGCAGACAAGGAAGCGGTCGCCACGATCGCGGTTCGGGACGTCGGGAAGGCCAGGGAGTTCTACGTGGGTAAGCTCGGCCTCAAAGCGGAGGCCGGGAAAGAGCCGGGAGTGCTTGCGCTTTCCAGCGGACGAACGAAGGTCTTCGTGTACGAGTCGCAATTCGCGGGGACCAACCAGGCGACGGCGGCGACCTGGGTCGTGGGAGCGGAGCTCGAATCCATCGTCAGGGAGCTGAAGGCGAAGGGCGTCGGCTTCGAGCACTACGAAATGCCGAACATGAAGCTCGAGGGCGACATCCACGTTTCGGGAAAGATGAAGGCCGCCTGGTTCAAAGACCCGGACGGGAACATCGGCGCCCTCGTCAACGGATAGCCGGGGAGCACCGATGTCCCGAACGAAGCCGAAACGCTGGTCCCAGCGCGTGACGACCGAGAGCAACGCCCTCGATCTCGAGCAAGGCGTGTTCGCGAAGGACGACCCGAAGGAGATCGCGAAGTCGTTGAAACGGTCGGCTGAGACGAGCACTCGCCGGAAGGCGGAGCCGTTCCGTTCGGCCATGTCGATGCTGACGTTCTACGTGAATCGCGCCGGAAAGGGCCTTTCGAAGACGCGCCGCGCGAAGCTCGAGGCCGCCAAGGACGAGCTCCGGAAGCTGTACGGGAAGAAAAGCGCGAAGCGTTGACGTTCTCGCGGCCCGGCCGGGTGTTCTCTTCTCGCGGTTCTTTCCCTCAGTCCTCCAGGACGAACGTCACGAGCAGGTTGACCTGGTAGCCGCGGATCTTGCCGTCCTCGATGTCGAGACGGTGGTCCTTGACCCAGGCCGACGTGACTCCGCGAAGCGTCTTCGCCGCGCGGGCGATTCCGTCGCGGATGGCGTCGTCGAAGCTCTTGTCGGACTTCGAGCTGATTTCCGTAACGCGGGCTACTGAGCTCATGGTTTCTCCCTTCTGCCCGTCGGGCGAGCAAGATCCGCGCCGGAAGCTCTTCGGGCGATTCGCGCGTGATCCGGCTGCTCCAGGCGCCCCAGGTCGGGGAGGCGGTGGATCGCGGCGGCACGATGCTCGTGAAGGCGGTCGAGCGGGATCGGTATCTCGTCCTCGGACCGCGTCCGACGCAGGACCTCGCAGTCACCTGGGCGCTCGCGCTGTATCCCACGGACGGCTCGACGCGGCTCGTCTCGCGCTGCCGCGCGCATCTTCCGCGCGGAATCCGCGGATTTCTCGCGAACCTGATCCTCGATCCGGGGCAGTTCGTGATGGAGCGCAAGATGCTGCTCGAGATCAAGAGGCGGGCCGAGAAGCTCGCGGCGCGCTCGCATTTCGAGATACTCCCCGAGCGGCGAGCGGGCTGACCCCTCCGGGCGTGGACTCCCGCTTGCGCGGGAGCGACGAATTCACCGGCGTTCCGGCGCGATTTCCGCCTTTCCCGATATGGAGCGCGGGCGGCGCATTTCCGAGGAGTGGTCCCGCTGACGCTGGATCAGGTGCCGCCGTCGCCCCGGATGTAGACTCCCGCCATGGCCAAGAAAAAGACGAAAACCAGAGCCCGCGCCTCGAAGCCCGCCCTGAAAAAGGCGTCGAAGAAGGCGCCGAAGAAGATGCCAAAGAAGGCGCCAGGGAACGTGGCGAAGAAGAGAAGCACGAAAGCGACGCGGCCCACGAAGCCGAAGGCGAAACGGAAATCCGCCGCATCGAAGAAGACCGCGCGACGCAGACCGGCCCGGAAATCGGCCGCCAGGCGCGCGGCGCCGCGGAAGGCCGAGAAAAAGCGCGCCGGAAAGCGCGCGGCGCCGCGGAAAGCGGCGGCCCGGCGGCGGTCCGTGGCGAAGGCGCGAAAGACAGCCAGGCGGGTTCCCGCCGTCGAACCGGAGAAGGGCTCGGCGGACTACGGCACGTTTCCTCCGCCGAGCGACCGCGGGCTCGGTCTCGAGTCGGGCGGCCAGTCCGGAGACACGGAGGGTCTTTCACGCGCCGAAGAGGCGGCTTCCGAAAGCGTCGAGGAACTGGTCGAAGAGGGACAGGCGTTCGAGGCCGGCGTGGTGAGCGGCGTCGAGAACGCCCCGGACGCCGACGTGAGCGAGGTCGTCACCCGCGAGGTTCTCGAGGACGACGTTCCGCGGGAATACATCGACGAGGAGTGACGTCCTTCTCGCGTTCGGGCAGGCGTCGATTCACGCCAGCCCGCGAACTGGATTGAATCATTTTGACGGGGCTTCGGCCGTCTTTTCGCCCGATCCCGAAAACACACCCTTGAACTTGTCGGCGCTTCCGAGGAAGCCGAACGTCAGGCCGACGTATCCGCCGAAGCCGCGGCGATCCGTCAAGATGGACGCCGACGTCGTCCCGGCCGGGACCGTCGAGCGTCCCGCGTAGTCGTCGTTCAATTCTTTTCGGGATCCATAAGCGACTCCGACGCTCAGGTACAGGGAATTCGAGATGTCGAGAGGCCGAAATCGAACCGCCGGCCCCAGGAGAATCGTCAGCCTGTCCACGGGAATGGCGGTGCTCACCCCGACGGAGATCGGGCAGAGCCAGTCCTGTCTGACGAGACAGAAGTTCGCCGCCGTCGCGAGCTCGTATGGGTAGCCGCCGTGGCCGTTGCGAACGAGCTTCGAGTGGTTCGTATCGTCCGGGTTCGGGTCGATCCGATAGCGAGTGTCCCGAAGGGAGTTGACCGCGAGGCCGGCCGACCACGCGAAATCGTAAGGCGCGGTCTCGACGTGGATGACGGCGAGCATGTGCGCGCGCGAGCAGGGCGCATTCTTTCCATCCTTTATGAATGACTCGCAAATCACGTCGATCGGATAGTCGCGCATCCCTTTTTTCATGTGCACCGTCCAGGACCACGTGCCATCGGAGTCGATCGTGTCTTTTCCGTCGCCGACGAAGTTGAAGACGACCCGATCGCCGACGGTAATCGCCGGGACCGATTTTGGGGCGGCTCCGGGTGACGCTTTGTTCTCGGAACTTGCTCTCGTGTTGATGTCAGTCGCGGCTTTGGCCGACTTCGTTCCGGTCGGAACGATTCGATATTGTCCGGCAGGGACCATCTCGACCACGACCGAGGGTTGCGCATTCAGATTGATCGTCGGGTCCCCCGGCGAGATCGTCCCGTGCTCGAAGTCGAGGGTGATCGTGCTGGATCGTGCGTCGGCGGAGGCCATGTCGCCGCCCGCGAAGGCGGCCGCGATCGCGATGAGTGCCCGGATCGCCGATGGGGATGAACACCGCAGTACCTTCGTCATACATCGCCTCCCCTGTTTCCCCGACTGTCCCGGATCATGTTCATGGACGGACGCGGGGTCTCGAATTCTCCGCGTGTCCTGTTCCAGACGGGGAAACGCCTTTCGTTCATCCGTCGAGGGAGATACATGACGCCCAAGGGGTCGTCTCGATCGGTAGCCGGCGCGAGCGGGACGCACCCTTCCCGTCCTCGCGACACGGCGCGACAAGACCGGCGGGCGGCCGTTCTCGCGCTCACAATGGTGTTCCTGTTCCGGGACGCTACAACTTCAGAGACGCGTCGGCATGATGCAACGCCGGTCCCTCGGGGCGGCCCTCCTTCGCGCTACGCGAGCCGCGTACGGCTCGCATACTCCGGCGTTCCCGGCTCGTAAGCCCTGCCCGCCCAAGCTTTTCGCGTCCGCTTGAGAACGAGCGCTTCGGGCGCCTTCTTCGGTTTCTTCGGCGCGACCGCGGCCTTTCCCGGCGCGGTTGCGTGGTCCATGTTCCAGAGCGCGCGGGCGCGGTAGTGGCCGTAGAGCCGCATGAACTCGGCGTAGTAGGCCCCCGCGAGCGCCGGCGCCTTCTTGATCTCGAGGAGGTTCTCGTCGTTGTTGTGCAGGCTGTTGTTGCTCATGTTCGCGCTTCCCGTGTAGATCGTGGGCGAATCGGTGTCCGCGTCGATCACGAGAAACTTGTGGTGAATGTGAACCGCGGGAGGCGCTCCTCCTCCCTTCTTTCCCTTCTTCGGCGGAGCGTTCGTGCTCCAGGCGCTCGTGTCGATCGTGCTGAACTCCGGCAGGAACCCGGCGGGCGTGCTTCCCGGGCGGAAATAGTTGTACGCGACGACTTTCCGGTCCTTCCGCGAGCGGTTGAAGACCGTGACCTGGACCTGTGTCGCCGGCGTCGCGTTCTTAGCCGCCTTCGTCGGGTCTTCCGTCTTCTTCTTTTTGGTCGGGTCCGTGATGCTGTTGAGGAGCCCGTACAGGATCTTCCCCCCGTCTCCGGCGGCGAGCAGGGCGTTCAAGAGCGGCGCGTCGGTGGGGGAGAAGAGGCAGAAGATCACCGAGCTCTTCGCGCCTTCGACCGCGTTGACCACCGCATCGATCGACCGGCGTCCTTTTTCCGGGGAGAAGAAGACCCGGACTTTCGCGCTACCGACGGAGATCGATTTGGACCATGTTCCCGCCGGGGCGATCGACTCGAGCGTCGGGTCGGTGCGGAGGAGCTCCTCCCGTTTCGCGTACAGGGCCGCGAGCCCCGGCGAGGCGAACGTGTGGAGGACGTTGGCCTGCGCCGTGATCGCCTCGGGCGTGAAGTTGGCCGAGCCGGCGAGGACCGCCTCGGGCTTCCCGCTCCGGCGCCGCACGATGAACTTGTCGTGCATGATGTTCGCCTTGGTCCGGGGATGAACGGCGAATTTCGCGCCGCGGATGGCGTCCGCGGCGGCCTGGCTCGCGTGGTCCCTGGGCTTGAAGTAATACACGAGGTCGCCCCGGCCGCCCCGTTTCTTGAACTTCTCGAGCGCCGGCATCACCCATCGCCGGTCGGTCAGGTGGTAGATCGCCGCCTCGACCTCGCTGGCCGGCTCGAGGAAGCCGGGGATCGCATCCTGCATGCCGTTGGCGAGCCAGTCCATCGCCTTTTCGAGCTCCTTCCCCGCCGGGTTCTTCCCGAACTCGCCGGAAAACGACTGGGAGCTGACGACGGCTCGGTTGAAGTACGTGCCGACCCCGTCCTCCAGCTGCCGGGGGATCCGGACGTCGATCTTCGCGGCCGCGGCATGCTGCAGGGCGAGGTCGTCCGGGCCGGTGCCGCGCACGGGGATGACCTCATAGATGAACGTCTTCCCCCGGTCGGCGGTCTCGATTCCCGAATCCCACCAGGCGAAGCGCTGGATGGGACTCTCGTCGCTCGGCTTGGGCGGGTCGCCCTTCTTCACCGGCTCGAAGCCGATCTTGTTCCAGAGGAAGTCGGGCTTGCCGGACTTTCCGTGGCCGGGAGTCCGCCGGATCGCGAACCCGAGGAAGTCGTCGTGATCGCCGCCCGCCGGCCAGTCGTAGGCGAGGAGGACGAGGGTCGGCGAGGTGTACGCGCGGACGCGGACGAGGTCGTTCGAAGGGCTCATGGCGTGCCTCCCGGGTTCTCATTCCTTCCATCGGCGAAGGGCCGAATCGGGGACACCCTTTTCGCGCCTTTCTCCAGGAACGGACCTCAGCGCTCAACGGCGGCGAGCGAGGCTTCGATTTCCCGTTTCAAGGGCGAGGGGACCTTCATCGCCGCGCCACCGGCGCCGGCGACGACGCGGGGTTGTACTCCCACGACCAGGGAAGATTCGTCTTTCCGAAAAGCGACTCCACGAGGGCCGGGTAGATCGTTTCCGCGCGCATGCTGTTGGAGAGAAGAAGGATGCAGCTCTCCTTCGGAGCCACGCAGACGGCCAGATTGTCGGTCCAGTCGTCGTGGCCCCCCTTGTAGAAGGCGGGCCCAAACGAGCTGCGGAAGAGGACGGAGCCGAGCCCGGAGGAGAGCCCGACGTCGCGGTCGTGCGGGTTCACGGCGGGCTCGAGCGTCGGGAACTGGTGGGCCGAAACGATGGCGATCTGCGGCCTGAGCATTTCGGCGCGCGAAGCCGGAGAGAGCCCGTCGCCTCGGACGAGGCCCGCGAGGAACCGCGCGAAATCGGCGATCGTCGTGTCCATCGAGCCGGCCGCGCGAACGTGCGATCGGTGATCGTGCGGTTGCGGCTTCCCGTCGACGCCGTAGCCGTCGGCCACGTTATCGGCGAAGTCGTCGCGCCAGGTCATGCTCGTGCGCTTCATTGCGAATCGTTCGAAGACCCGCCGCTGCATCTCGGCGCCGACGTCGCGGCCGAGCCCTTCCTCGATCACGAACTGAAGGAGATTGATCCCTTCGCCGGAATAGGCGTAGCGCGTGCCGGGATCGAACTTGAAGTCGAGCTTCTCGTCCGGGTTCAGGAACCGGAAGTTCGGAAATCCCGAGGTGTGGGAGAGAAGGATCCGGGCGGTGAGCGCTTTCCAGCGGGAGTCGCCGGCGAGATCGGCGTACTTCGGGTAGTCGGGGAGCGGCTTCTTCAGGTATGCGGCGATCGGGCGGTCGAGATCGATGACGCCCTCGTCGACGAGCTGCATGACCATGTAGGCGAAGGCGAGCTTCGTCAGCGACGCGCCGTACATGACCGTGTCCGCCGCGAGCGGGCGATTTTTCTCGACGTTCGCCATTCCGTACGCGTTCACGTACGCGAGACGGCCTTCGCGGACGAGCGCGAGCCCGAGACCGGGCACGCGGCCGGCTTGCATGAGGCTTCGGACGGCGGCGTCGACCTGCCGCGGAGTCAGGACCGATCCGTCGACACGGCGGATCTCGGGAACCGGAGCGGAGTGCCGGTCTGCACCGGACGCGGATGAAGCCGCGAGAGCGATCGCGGCGGCGACGGCGGTGATCATCGCCCAGGCCGGGAGCGCGCCGCTCCGCTTCTCCCGGCCGTCACCCGATCTCGACCTCGATCGAGTCGCCGGGATCCTCGAGCGCCTCGGCGCGAACGAGGGCGTCCTCGATCGCGGCGGGAGTCAGGCCGCACGCCTCGAGCCGCTCGGCCAGGTGCGAGATCGTGCAGAAGACCGACTTCTCCTCGTCGTGGCGCTGCACCCGGAACGAGGGGACGCGGCTGATGATCGCGGTTCCCATTGGGCCCGACATCTGGACCGCCGGCTCGCGGCGGATTCGGACGCAGCGCTTCTCGTTTTCGTCGTTTCCGGGTTCCATCACATTCCTCCTCCGGGAGATCGCGGCTGCGATTATGGACCGATTCCGGCAGCCGCCAGCCCGGGGCCTTTCTGGGCGGCGCGGCGCCATCCGCGGCGCCCGTCTCTTGCGGGCCGTCCGGCGACGGCTCACAATTCGTGTCTCGACGCGCCGCTCGAGCGGGCCGCGCGAAGAGCAGAGCATCGCTCCGCCGGGAGCGAATCGAAAGGAAGCTCGCCATGAACGATCCGTCGAATCGCCGCCCTCCCTTTCCTCCGTTCACCGCCGAGACCGCCGCCCAGAAGGTCCGGCTCGCCGAGGATGCGTGGAACACGCGGGAGCCCGAGCGCGTGGCGCTCGCTTATTCCGTCGACAGCGTGTGGCGCAATCGCGCCGAGTTCCTCTCCGGGCGGGAGGAGATCGTGCAGTTCCTCCGGCGCAAATGGGCAAAGGAGCTCGACTATCGGCTCATCAAGGAGGTGTGGGCCTTCCACGAAGCCCGGATCGCGGTGCGGTTCGCGTACGAATGGCACGACGACGCGGGAACATGGTTCCGGGCCTACGGCAACGAGAACTGGGAGTTCGACAAAGACGGGCTGATGAAGCGGCGCCACGCGAGCATCAACGACCTGCCGATCAAGGAATCGGAAAGGAAGTACCGGTGGCCGCTCGGCCGGCGGCCGGACGGGCATCCCGGGCTGTCAGACCTCGGGCTCTGACCGCGCCGCCGCAACTGGCCGCGGCGGTTTCCCCGGGCGCTAGCCCGGCTTGTGCGTCGCCTCGAGATCGATCGTGATCCGGACCTCGTCGCCGACGATTCCGGGATCGGCGCTGACGCCGAACTCTTTCCGGCTGAGCTTCGTCGTCGCTTCGGCGCCTTTTCGTTCGTTCCCCCGAGGGTCTTTCACGGCATCGGTGGCCTCGACGTGGAGCGTCACGGTCTTCGTCACTCCCCGCATCGTGAGATTCCCGGCCACCTCGAACGTGTTCGGGCCGGCCGGCTTGACCGCCGTCGACTGGAAAGTGATCGTCGGATACTTCGCGACGTCGAAGAAGTTTTCGCTCTTGAGGTCGTTGTCTCGGGCGGCGACGCGGGTGTTCACGGTCGTCGCGTCGATCGTCGCTTCGACGGTCGTCTTCGATGGATCCTCGGCGTCAAAGACGATCGCGCCGCGGACGTTCCCGAATTCGCCGCGGACGTTGGAGACCATCAGATGCCGGACCGCGAACTGGGCGGCGGAGTGGTTCGGGTCGATCGTCCAGGTCGTCGGCGCCGCGGCGGCGGAGGCCGCCCATCCGGCGGCGACGAGAGAAGCGAGTGCGACGAAGGTCTTCAAGAAGCGTCTCCTTTCGAGCCCCCGGCGGGGCCATCCGACGGTAAGCCAAACGCCGCGCCGGATTCGCAAATTTCATGAAAAGCTGACGTAAGCGCATCTGTCGGGGCTCGCGGCCCGGTGGGATCGTGACGGGATGGTCGTCCGGGAAGAGATCTTCAACAGCGCCACCCATCTCGCCGGGTCGGTTTTCGCGGTCGCGGGGCTCGCGGCGCTCGTCTCGACGGCGGCCCGCGGCGGCGATCCGTGGAAGATCGCGAGCTTCGCGCTCTACGGCGTCTCGATGGTCGCGCTGTACCTGTTCTCGACGCTGTACCACGCGCTTTCCGGCCCGGCGAAACGCGTGTTTCGCAAGCTGGACCACACGAGCATCTACGTGCTGATCGCCGGGACCTACGCGCCGTTCGCGCTCGTGAGCCTGCGGCGCGCCGGAGGCGGGTGGCTCCTCGCCGCGGTCTGGGCGCTCGCCGCCGCCGGGATCGCCCAGGAGTTCCTGCTCCCGCGGCGCATCCGCGCGCTGTCGGTCTCTCTGTACCTCTTCATGGGATGGCTCGCGGCGGCATTCTTCTTTCCGCTCGAGCGGGCGATCGGGCCCCGCGGGATCGGGTGGCTCCTCGCGGGCGGGCTGCTGTATACGGCCGGCGTCGTCTTCTATCTCGTGGACGAGAAGTATGCGCACAGCCACGGTGTCTTCCACCTCTTCGTCCTCGGCGGGAGCGTGCTCCACTTCGTCGCCGTGCTGTTCTACGTGGCGTGAGGCGGCAACGGAAGGGACGCCGATCACTCGCGCACTTGCAGTAGAACCATGGACGGCGTTGGTCGGGTAGACGAGCGAATGCGGAAGCTCGTCGGTGGCGCACGGCGGGAGCCGGTCACCGGGTCGACGGCGTCTCGGGCGACCCGGACCCCGTTCTTCGCGAGGCGCCGAACGCGACGTTGACGAAGGCGCGCCACTCGTTCTGCGTCCTCTGCGATTCGAAGAACCCCGGATACGTCGTCTTCCGGCTGTACCACGAGTAGCTGCCGCCCACGCCGAGCACGCCGGTGACCGGGACGCGGATCTCTCCACGGAAGAACTCGAGCCGGTTGTTGCGCGAGGCGCCGTCGACGGTGCGCGTCCAGATGATCCCGTAGCCGGCGGCCGCGATCTCGCGCGCGCCGGCATAGAGGCGCGCTTCCGCGCGCACTCCTCCGCCCGGGGCGTAGTCGTAGCTGCGGCCCGTCTGCGGGTTCGCGAAGTCCGTGGTCTTGATCCCGGCGAGCGGGATCGCGAGAACCGTGAAATCGGTCGCCGCGGCGAGCTTTCCGATCCGGTACTTCGAGAGGATGCCGGCGCTGAACGCCTGCGCCCCGACGACCTGCGCCTCGTTGTTCAGGTACTCGTATTCCTGCGAGAACCCGACGACGTGCCGCACGGCATCCGACGCATCGGTGAGCTCCCAGCCCCGGAGGATTCCGCGCTCCTCGATCCGGGAGACCACTCCGCCCGGAGTGTTCAAGTCGGCGCCGATCCAGAAGGTGTCGAACGGCTTGTGGATGTCTCCCGCGAAAGGATCGCCGTAGAGCGCCGAGAGGGAAAGGGTCCACTGGTCCGGCCGCACGGCGCTTCCGCCGACGTGCCGGTAACCGAGATCGCCGGAGACGGCGAAGCTCCCGGGGAAGCGCTCGTCGGGGTTCGGGAAATCGCGCGTCATGTCCCCGCGGGCGAGCCGCGACAGCGCGCCGACGGGATTGACGATCGCTCCCGCGAGCTCGCGCCAGAAGCGGGAGCTTCCCGACGCCGTGTCGTCGAGGATCATGACCGCGAGGCGGTGCGAGATCTCGCCGCGCGTCATCCCGCCGAGCGTCGTGTTGACGAGGTCGTTCGTGGAGGGCCTCGTGTTCTCCATGCAGCACTCCCAGATCAGGCTTCCCGAAAGCGCGAAGAGTCCCGACTCCCAGTAGGAATATCCGTTCGACCGGCCGGCCTCGAAGAAGAGGCTGCCGTGATACGGGTGCGACGACTGGTTGACGTTGAAGGTGTCGCGGTCGTAGCCGAAACCCCTCTTGAAGTTCTCGCCGACGGTGTGCAGAGAGATGCGCGCGAACCCCTCGTCGAGGACGTAGCGGTCGAAGGCCCACGGCCCCGCTTCGAGAAGCGCGATCTCGCCGGCCGCGGTCCAGAAGTGCTTCGGGCGGGGCTTGGGCGAGTCGCTCGCGCGGGGGGCGGCGGAAGGAGCGGGCGGGACGGTCTCGGCCGGGACCTGCGCGAGCCATTCGCATGGTTCGGAGGGCCGCCCGGGGACGAGAGAGATCGTTTCGCATCCGCCTTCGAACAGGCTTCGCACGCGCCGCGGGCCGTCGTCGCCGAAGGCGCTCGGAGAGAGCGTCGAAAAGACGAGAGCGACGGCCGCGGTCAGCGCAAAGCGTCGGGCCGGACGCAAGTAATTCCCCGCAAGTGCCTGAAATCGCGCCATTCGAAACCGTCGAGCAAGCGAGATGCCGAAATTGCGGGATGCCGGGGCCTTTATCGGTCATCCCGTGCAGGACCGAGGGACCGCGCCGCCGGAGCTCCGGCAGTCAGGCGCCGACTCTCGTCCGCCGTAGCCTTGGCGAAGGCGGAAGGCGGGCGACCACAGCCGTGAGCGATCCCCGCTTCGCGGGGATAGAGTCCTCCGCGCTCACATGCGTGAGCGCTGCGCTCGCGTCACCGCTCGCTCGGGATAGAGTCCTGCGCGCTCACAGTCGTGAGCGCTGTGGATTCTACTTGTGGTTGGCCCAGCTCTGGTGGCCGACCTTCCACTGCCCGTCTTCCTGGGCCATCTCGATCGTCCCGTAGTTCATCTCGCCATCGAGCTTGCCGTCGGCGTGGAGGGTCGCCTTCTTCCCGTCGACCTTCAGGCCGGTGAAGGAGATGTCGGACGGCGTCATCATCGCCATGAACGAGAGAACTTCCTTCGGGCTCTTGCCCATCTGCTTGGCCTGGTCGTCCATCTGCGACCCGGCTTCCTTGACCATGCATTTCTTGTAAGCGGCGTAGTCTCCGGACTTCATCGCGGCGAGGAGGGCACGGTAGGTCTTCACCTGGGGAGTCGATTCGAGCTTTTTCGCGTCGTCTGCGGCGCGGACGGCGGAACAGAGACCCAGAGCCAGGATGGCAGCGAGGGCGCCCTGGAGAAGTCGCTTCATGGTGTCCTCCTTTGCGGCGGATTGATATCACGAACCGGGCGGGCGATGGCGGCGCGAGGACGGGCGGCGTAGGATGGCCCCGGGCTGCTTCCGGTCAGCCGCGAACCATGAGCTCGATCGACACTGCCGCACCGCCCGGAAATTACGGGACCGGCCTCGTCCTGTTCGGGATCCTGGATCTCGCCGCGGGCGTCCTGTACCTGGCCAAGACGGTGATCTACGCGCTGCTCGCGATTTCCGGCGCCGCCGCATCCATTCCTGCGGAATTCGGCCGCGCGGAGATCCCCGTCACTTCGGCCCTTTCGCTCGCTCCGGCGGCCTTCTTCCTCGCGATCGGATTCGGCTCGATCCTCGCCCGCCGCTGGGCGCGGGCGCTCTCGCTCGCGTTCTCGTCGCTCTGGCTCGCCGGAGGCGCGATCGGAGCGGCGTTCCTCTTCGCCGGTCTCCCGCGGATGTTCGGCGCCCTCGCGCCCCTGCGCGAACGCTCCGCTTCCCCTTCCTTCGTTTCGCCCGCAATCCGCGCGTATGCCTTCATCCTTCTCGTCGGCATCGTCCTGCCCGGCGCGTACGTGCTCTTCTACCGCGCGCGCGGCGTGAAGGCGGAGTGCGACCGCCGGGATCCGGACGAGCGCTGGACGGACCGCCTTTCGATCACGGACCTCGCCTCGGCGATGGTTCTCGCCGTCGGGGCGCTGCTCGCGCTCCATCTCGGCTTTTCGACGACCCGCCAGCTCCTGTTCTTCGGTCATCCGCTCGGAAGCGGGATGCGCGGCCTGGCGGCCGCGATGGCCGCGGCAGAGATCGCCGCGGCATGGGGGATCTGCCGGGGCGACCGCCGGGCGTGGACCGCCGCAGTCGCGATCATGGGCATCCGCGCGGCCGCCGACGCCGCGATCGCATGGCGCGTCGCGGGCGCCGGCATCGAGCCGATCGTCCGGCGGGCGGAATCGGTGAGGCCGGACGCGAAAGCAGCGATCGACCGCCTGGCGCCGCTTCACCCGCTCGCCGCCGTGGCGCTTTGCGTGACGGTGCTCGCGCTCGCCTCCTGGGCATTCGTCGCGTGGGCGGCCCTGCGCGCGAGGGCGCCCACGGCCTCGGCGGCCCGGTAGGGATACCATTCGCCGGGGAGGCCGACCGTGGATGGAAAGTTCGTCGTCTATCAGAAGCCCACGTGTACGAAGTGCCGGCAGGCCATCTCGCGCCTGAAGGACGCCGGCGCCGACTTCGAGACGGTCGACTACTTCGAGGATCCGCTCTCGAGGGAGAAGCTGCGTTCGCTGCTGTCCCGCCTCGACGTCCCGATCCGGGAGGCCGTCCGGTGGGACGAGCCCGTCGCGCGCAAGCTCGAGCTCAAGAAGCGCGACCTGACCGATGACGAGCTCGTCAACCTCATGGCCAAGCATCCCGACCTGATCCAGCGGCCGATCGTCGTCTCCGGCGAACGCGCGGTTCTCGCTCGGCCGGTGGAGAAGCTCGACGCGCTGCTCCGGACGCGGCCGAAGTAGGCCGCCGAAAGAAGGCTCCATGCGCGGCGCCGGCTCGTTCCCTTCCCCGGACGCGAAGCAGACGACGATCGTCCCCGGGTGATCCGAATGTCCCAGGCGGCCGCCTCGGGCCGAGAATAGGATCGATCGCGATGGCTCACGGCGCTCCTCCTCCCGCGATGACCCGCCGCGAGCTCGTCCGCCGCGGAATCGTCGGCACGATCCTCCTGGCGGCCGCGGGAGCGACCGCCGCCTTCTGGTGGCCGACGCGCCGCCGAAAGCCGCGCCCGGGGCTCCGCGTTTTCGACGAGAGGGAGGCGTCGATCCTCGCGGCGGTCGCGGCATCGGTTCTCGCGATCGAGCCGGGGGCGCCGTCGGCGGAAGACGTCGACGTCGTCGGCCGCGTAGACGCTCTTCTCGCCCGGTCTCCGGCGGCCGTCCAGCGCGAGTTCGCGCGGCTCCTCCACCTCTTCGAGAACGGGACGACCGGATTGATCACCGCGACGGGATGGACCTCCTTCACCGCGGCGGGTCCCGCCACGCGCGAGGCGAGGCTGCGCGCCTGGGAGACGTCGCGGATCGCGATCTTCCGCACCGGCTTTCAGGCGATGAAGCGGATCTGCTGCGCCTGCTACTACTCCTCGCCGGCATCGTGGGCGGCCATCGGGTATCCCGGACCGCCGGACGTCCTCGAATGAACGGCGTCGAGATCGCGAACCTGGTCCGCGGCCGCGACGTCACGGCCAATCTGCAAATCGACGCGGACGTCGCGATCGTCGGGAGTGGACCGGGCGGCTCGGTCGCGGCCTACCGCCTCGCATCGGCCGGGGCCCGCGTCGTCGTGCTCGAGGAAGGGGGCTACCACACGCGTCCGGAGTTCCGGATGCAGGAAGAGTGGTCGTACCCGAACCTCTACCAGGACCACGCCAACCGCGCGACCGACGACCTGTCGATCACGGTCCTCCAGGGACGGTCGGTGGGCGGGGGGTCGACCGTCAACTGGACGACGTCGCTCCGGACGCCCGCGTCGACGCTCGATTTCTGGAGGCGGTCGCGACGCGTGGAGGGCGTGACGCTCGAAGCGCTCGGGCCGCACTGGGACGAGATCGAGCGGCGGCTGGGCGTCCACACGATGGAGCCGGCCGAGATCAACGAGAACAATCGCGCCCTGATGGAGGGCGCCAAGCGCCTCGGCTACGGGTTCGACCTTTTGCCGAAGAACGTCTCGAACTGCATGCTCCTGGGAATGTGCGGCCTCGGCTGCCCCGTCGACGCGAAACAGGCGATGCACCTGACGTATCTCCCGGACGCGGCGGCGCGCGGAGCGGCCGTGTACGCGGACTGCCGCGTCACACGGCTCTTGCGGCGGGGACGGCGGGTCACCGAGGCGGCCGCCGAGCTCCTCGACGCCTCGGGAGACCGCCCGACCGGGCGGCGGCTCACGGTCCGCGCGAAGACGTTCGTGCTCGCCGCCGGAGCCATCAACTCGCCGCGCCTGCTCCAGCGCTCGGGTTTTCCCGACCCGTACAAGATCGTCGGCCGGCGCACGTGGATCCATCCCACGCTCGCGACGGCGGCGCATTTCGACCGGAAGATCGAGCCCTACTTCGGCGCGCCGCAGACGGTCGGCTCGCGCCACTTCGCCGTCCGGCCGGGGAAGATCGGGTTCTTCCTCGAAACGCCTCCGGCCCAGCCGATGCTCGCCGGCCTCGCGCATGCCGGGTTCGGCCCGGAGCACCGGCGAGCCATGAAAGAGCTTCCGAACACCGCGGTGCTCATCGGTCTCCTGGTCGACGGCTTCCTCGACGGCGAGCACGGCGGCACGGTCGCCGAGCGGGGGAACGGCCGGCTGTCGTTCTCCTACGAGCGCGTTCCCGCACTCGCGGAAGCGATGCGGGCGGCGATGAAGACGATGGCGCGCGTGCATCTGGCGGCCGGCGCACGGGAAGTCCTCACGTTCCACGAGCCGCCGCTCGCGATCCGTTCCGAGGGGGACCTGGCGAAGATCGACGAGGCCTCGGTCGCGCCGAACCGCTGCGCGCTGTTCACCGCCCACCAGATGGGCGGGCTGCCGATGGGGGAGGATCCGGGGATCGCGGTCGTCGACTCGCGCCTGAAGCACCACCTCTTCGACAACCTCTACGTGATGGACGGGTCGGTCTTCCCGACTTCGCTGGGGGTCAACCCGATGATTTCGATCCTCGGCGTCTCGAGCTTTGCCGCGTCCGCTCTCGCGCGACGCGGCTGACCGGCGGCGACGCGGTCCCCCGTCGAAGCGAGCGGAGCGGGACGCCGATCAGTCCGAGATCAGCAGCTTGACGAGGTCGAGCGCGGAGACGATGCCGACGACCTTCCCCTGACGGGTCACGAACAGCCGGTGCACGTGGCCGGAGACCATTTCGCGCGCGATCTCGGAGACGGGGGTCCCCGCGCCGATGCTCAGGACCTTCGGCGTCATGATGTCGCGGACGAGCAGGTCATCGTTCTCGACGTGGAGGGTCTTCATCTCCTCGATGTCGATCTGATCGGCGAACTCGCGCACGGAGAAGCGGGGGTCGGAGTGGTCGAGGTTGAAGTCCATCTCGTTGCGGCGGCTCTTCTCGGCGACGTCGGTCGCCGAGACGACGCCGATCAGCTGGTCGTCGTCGTCGACGACGGGAACGCCCGTGATCTCGTTTTCCGCGAGGAACTCCGCGAGCTCGCGCACGCCCAGATCCTGATGCACGCTGATCACTTTGCTCGTCATCAGGTCGGCCGCGGTGAATTTGTCGATATCGGCCTTGACGGGAGTCATAAGGTCACCTCGATCCGCATCATGGCGCGTTCCCGGTGGCGGCGAATGATTCAAATGAGGGAATCGGGCCGGGCGGCCCACGACGGAGCGTGACGGCTCAGCCGTTGCGCCGGGAATCTTGTTCCCCCTCTCCACTTGGAGAGGAGGCAGGGGGTGAGGTTTCACGACGGAGCGTGACGGCGCAGCCGTCACGCTCCGTCGTGGAAGATGATCGCGAGGGCGAAGCGGGTACCGGAGAGAATCCGGCTTGCCCCGTGCCGGACGCCCGCCCGGTACCAGCCGCGCGCGCCGCGGACCGGTCGGAGACGGTTCGGGAAGATCACGAGCTCTCCGCGGGCGGGGACGATCGCGGTCCCGACCGACTGCGCACGGGGCCGCTGCTCGACCAGCAGGAACTCGCCTCCCGTGTAGTCGACGCCCGGCTCCGAGAGCGGGACCATCGCCTGGAGCGGAAAGGCCGCCTCTCCGTAGAGGTCCTGATGCAGACAGTTGTAACCGGCCGTCTCGTACTTCAGCAGGAGCGGCGTCGGCTTCGTCTGGCCGGCGGCCGCGCACTGGCGGAGGAATCCCCCGAGAGCCGCGGGGAAACGCCGTGGTTCCCCGAGCGTCTTCATCCAGGCGTCGGCGATCGGCGCGAGGCGGGGATAGAGGGCCGCGCGCATTTCGGCGATCGCGCGCGGGAGCGGACGGGAGAAGTACCGATATTCGCCCTCCCCGAAGCGGTGACGGGCCATCTCGACGCGGCTCCGGAACCGGCCGGGATCGTCCCAGAGCGAGGCGAGCGCCGCGCACTCCGCGGGGGTCAGGAGCGGCGTTCCCGAGCGCGCGAAGCCGCGGTCGTCGAGGTCCCGGGCCATCGCGGTCCAGTCGAAAGCCGCGATCCGGCTTCGGAGCGGGGACTCGATCGTCCTCCGGCCGCGGATCGTCACGGGCCGATTTTCTCACCCCGGATGAAAGGCCGATCGCCGGATCCGGACATCGATTAGAGTCGGCGCATGATCTCTCCCGACGCCGCGCGGGCCCATCTCGCGTACACGGAGTGGGCCACCGCGCGCCTCCTCGGGGCCGCGCGGGAGCTTTCGCCGGACGAGCTCGTCCGGGATTTCGGGACCGCCGACCGAAGCGTCCTCGGCACGCTCACGCACGTTTTTGGAGCCGACCGGGTGTGGCTCGCCCGGATCCGCGGAGGAGCGCAGGAGTGGCCACGGGAATACGTCCTCGGCGACCTCGCGGCCGACTGGACGTCGGTCTACGCGCGCTGGCAGGAGTGGGCAGCCGGCCTGACCGACGCGGCGATCGCCGAGCCGATCTCGTATCGCGACATGAAGGGGCATCCCTGGGTGTCGCCGGTCTGGCAGATCGTGCTCCACGTCGTCAACCACGGCACGCATCATCGGGGGCAGGTCGCCGGGTTCCTGCGCTCGATGGGCAAGACGCCGCCGGTGCTGGACCTGATCGCGTACTACCGGTCGCGCTGACATTCGGGCCGGCGGGGGGAACGGGACCGCCCCGCTCGGCCGGGCGGTCGAGCGGACGATGCGAGCCGCCCGCGGGTGTTCGGATCGACCCGTGGACCCCCGCAGCGGTCGAGGCCTCTTAGCCGAGCCGCGGAGGACGCATCGCGAACAGTCTCCCGAGTAACCGCAGGGAGGAGGTTCGCGATGCGAGAGGCGGGGCGGTCGAGCGGACGATGCGAGCCGCCCGCCGAAAAAAGAAAACCGCCCCCTCCGTTTCGAGAGGGGGCGGCAAGAGGAGAACCCCGGAGAAGATCGAGGGTCAGTTTCCCTTTTTCATCGGACAGTCGTCCGGCATGCCGTGAGGTCCGCCGCCGCCGCACCCGGGCATCGCGTGCATGTCGCCGCAGCATCCGGACATGCCGCCGTGCATCATCGGATGACCGCCCCGCATCATGCCCATTCCCGGCATACCCGGCCCGGCCATCATCTGCTCGTGGAACGCGACGAGGCGGTCGAGGGCGTTCTCGAGGGCCGCGACTTTCTTCTCGCCGCGCGCCTTCTTCGCCTCGTCGACCGAGGCGCGGATCTCCTTCCAGGCGGCGGCGGTCTTGTCGGCCATCGCCTTGTGGGTGTCCATCATCTTCTGGCGCTCCGCCGCCATCTCCTTGCAATGCTTCGCGCAGGCGTCGGCGTCGAAGCCCGGGGCCGGAGCGGCCTTCTCCTGCGCGGTTGCGGCGGCCGCAAGCAGGAGCGCCGCGGCGATGGAAACGAGTCTCATACGAATCATCTTCGGTTCCTCCCTTCGAACCGCGCCCAATCTAGCCCACGGAAGCCGCCGCTTCGTGATCCAACTGAATCATGGGGAGATCCGGAGCTTCTTGCGGCGAAGTGGCATTCGCTCCGCCTTCCCTTTATCGTTTGCCTGTCCGCCGCCGCCGGGCGGCGAAAGGAGGCTGCATGGATGAATCGGCCAACGCGGAGGGGCGACGCCTCGGTTTTCCCTCGCGCAGACTCGGCGGCGTCAGGAAGACGACCGGGATTTTCCTCATTGCGATCGGGGCGGCCTTGCTCCTGGCGCAGCTGAACATGGTCTCCCTCGAGCCCCTGAAGCGCTGGTGGCCTTTGATCCTGATT
>DATFVB010000278.1 GCA_035260525.1 Thermoanaerobaculia bacterium | reverse complement strand
CTGGCCTGCTCCGGGGAGATGTAGTCGGGCGTGCCGACCACCATCCCGGTCGCGGTGAAGCCTTTCTCCTCCGAGAGCCGGGCGATCCCGAAGTCCATGATCTTCACGCCGCCGTTGGGCTCGATCAGGATGTTCTGCGGCTTGATGTCCCGGTGGATCACTCCCGCCGCGTGCGCGGCGGCGAGGCCGCCGCAGATCTGGCGCGCGATGCGAAGCCCCGCCGCGGTGGGGAGCAGCCGGTTCTGCGAGAGGAGGTGCTTCAGCGTGATCCCGCGGACGTATTCCATCGAGAGATAACGCATGCCCTCCGTCTCGCCGAAGTCGTGGGTCCGGAGGACGTTCTTGTGCGTGATCTTGCGGGCCAGGCGGATCTCCTGCTTGAACCGGTCGACGAGGGTCGCGTCCTGCGCGAGCGCCTCGTCCCGGAGGACCTTGATCGCGACCGCGTCGTCGAGCGTCCGGTCGTAGGCCTTGTAGACGATCCCCATCCCGCCGACGCCGAGCTCCGACTCGATGTCGTAGCGGCCGGCAAAGCGCGTGCCGACGCGCGGCGCGGGGCGGGACCCGCCCGACGCCGAGGGGGTCGCTCCGATCGCGAGCGTCTTCTGCGGCGGCGCCACCGGGACGTTGCCGCCCATCGTCAGCTGCGCGATCTGCTTCTCGAGCTCCGCCTTCTCCTTGAGCTCCTCGAGCATCATCCGGAACGAACGGGCGAGGATTCCGATCTCGTCGTTCTGCTCGACCGGCAGCGGCACGTCGTAGCTCCCGTCGCGGACCGCCTCCGTCGCGGCCACCATCCGTCCGATCGGACCCGTCATCTTCCGCGCGAGGAGATACGAGATCACGAAGGCGAGGAGGAGCGCGGCGAGACCGACCACGAGCAGGGTCTTCTCGATCTCGCGGAAAGCGGCGAGCTCGGTCTTCAACGACCGCAGCGTGACGACCGAGCCGACGATGACGCCCGACGAGAGCCGAAGCGGCCAGGAGAGCGCGAGGTACGAGTCGTCCCCCGTGTCGATCGAGAGCGGCCCCGCGACCATGCCGCGCTGGAGCACCATCGACATCAGGGCGCCGCGGGCTTCGATCGCGCGCGCGAACGGCCGCGTGGCTCCGCCGAGCGTCGAGGCGACGACCTGCGGGCGCGGCGGGTCGCTCGGCTTGTCGAGGTTGGCGAAGAAGACGGCGTCGGTCGCGGCGACGTCGTGGAAATTCTCGGCGACCTTGTCGTCGATCGCGAAAGCCGCGATCAGCGTGCCGAGCGTGCGCGTGCCGGATCCCTCCCCGACGACGACCGGGGCGGCGACGGCGTGGTAGAGCTTCCCTTCCGAATACCAGATCCCCTGCGTCTCCGCTCCGTCGAGCGCCTTCCGGACGAGCGCCGAGTCGGAGAGGTCGTGGCGCCACTCGCGCCGGTCGCTCCGCACGATCGACACGCCGCGCGGATCGGTGACGATGAGGAAGTCGGCGCCCGTCGCGGAGGCCTGGTCCTCCTTGAGGCTGTTGAAGATCGTCGCCGCGTCTCCCTCGTCGAGGAGCGCCTTGAACCCGGAGTTGTCCACGACCGGCCGCAGCGCCCGATGGAGCTTCTCGTACCGGTCTTCCTGGAAGTTGTCGTAGGCGTCGCGGGCGCGCGTCAGCGCCTTGCGGCTCGTCTGCTCGGCGATCGACCGCACGCGGTAGCTCGAGATCTCGACGGCGGCCGCGAGCGCGACGAAGACGAGGAAGGCGACGGCGAGGAAGATCTTGAGCGTGAGCGAGAACCGCGGCCGCTCCGGCCCCGGCCCCGCGGCGGACGGAATCCGGTTCGTGATCGGGGGCGTCGCCGGCGGCAAACGCGTCGTCTCCTGCGGATTGCGGGGGATCGGGCGGCTCGCCAAATCAGTAACGGTCCTCGTCCGGAGGAGGAGGCGGGTAGTCCTTGCCGTACTTGTTCTTGTGGGGCTGGGGCTTGAACGCGGACACGTCGAACGCCAGCGCCGCCGCCGCCGTCTGTCCCGCGTGAACGACGACCGGCTGCGACGTCTCTCCTCCGGGCTCGCACCAGGCCCGCACGACGCGGGAACCCGCCGGGACCCCGTCGAAGGAGAAGGCGCCGCCCGGTCCGGTGACCTCCGCAAAGGAGGAATCGACGACGCGCACGTACCCGACCATCTGCGGGTGGATGTTGCAGTAGACCCGAACGAGGCCCGGAACCTCGAACTTCTTCTCCTTCGATCGGCCGCTGCGGTAGAGGCCGAGGTCGAAGTGGTTCTCGCCCGAGACCGAAAAGACGTTGTGGAAGATCGGGTCGTCGTTCGGAAAAGCGACGAGATGCCCGGCTTCCACCGCCACGACGCGCGGCGTGAAGCGCTTGTGCTCGGAGGTCATCTTCGGCAGAGGCGGCGTGCGCCCGTCGACCCGGGTCGCTTCGATCCACACGACGACGTTCGAGGCGTCGGCGCGCGCCTTCCCGCCGTCCACAAGCGTGACTTTTCCCTCGATCCGCCCGGTCGGAGACGGCGCGGCGCCGCCGGCGGCGCGCGCCAGGAGCAGCGCCACGACCAACCATCGTCCCGGCTGCATGATCGGGAATGATACCCGGAAAGGCCGCGAATCCGGGTCTCCGCGCGGCCGGATTCCCTCACCCGGCGCCGGTCGCCGGCATCGATGACCTCATTCCAACGACGAGCCCGAAATCTTCGCGACAGCCGGAGCGCCCCGCACGCCCGCCCCACGGAGGTCCGCCGACCGGCGGACCTGCATCAAACCCCTCAGGTTCCGCCGAACCCGAAGGTCACTTTTCCGTCGTCGACGATCACGGGCACTTCCCGGCTTCCTTCGGACCAGGCAAGCATCCGCTTCATATTGTCGGGGGAAGCCTTGACGTTGACGTACTCGAAAGGAACCTTCCGCCGGGCGTAATCCGCACGGGCCGCCGACGTATACGGTCAGGTGTCCTTTCCGAAAATCAGGACCTTCGTCTCTTCCATGGAGGAAGTGTACCAGCGAAAATCCCGCCGCTCCCGCCGCTCTCCCTCGGCACGAAATCTCTCGCGTTTCCCGCCCGCCCCATGCTACAAAGGCGCCAAATTCGTCGAGGAGGGAAGCGCGCATGGCCAGATCCGAAGGTCCGGTTCCCGAATTTCAACCGTACATCTCCGCCGATCAGGCGCCGGCGGAGTTCACGATCAAGGCCGTCGTCCTCGGCGCGTTCTTCGGTCTTCTCTTCGGGGCGGCGACGGTCTACCTCGCGCTCCGCGCCGGACTGACCGTTTCGGCCTCGATCCCGATCGCGGTTCTCGCGATCGCGGTGTTCAAGAAGATCGGCAAATCCACGATCCTCGAGAACAACATCGTCCAGACGATCGGTTCGGCCGGCGAGTCGATCGCGGCCGGCGTCGTATTCACGATCCCCGCGTTCATCTTCCTCGCGGGAGGCGCCGACTATTTCCGGTATCTGCAGATCTTCGTCCTCGCGATCATCGGCGGCATCCTCGGGGTCTTCATGATGGTTCCGCTGCGGAGATCGCTGATCGTCCGCGAGCACGGGAACCTGCCTTACCCGGAGGGCACCGCGTGCGCCGACGTCCTGATCGCGGGAGAGCGCGGCGGGAATCTCGCGAGCAAAGTGTTCGCCGGGGTCGGCCTGGCCGTCGTGTACAAGACGCTGACGGAAGTCTTCGGGCTGTGGAAGGAGACGCCGAGCGCGATCCGGACCGGGGACAAATCCGTCTTCCCGAACGCCACGCTCGATTCGGCGAACACCCCCGAGTACCTGGGCGTGGGCTACATCATCGGGCCGAAGATCGCTTCGGAGCTCTTCTCGGGAGGCGTCCTGGCGTGGCTCGCCCTGATTCCGCTCATCTCGATCTTCGTCCCGGAGAGCCGCATCACGGCCGACCTGCACAATCTGGGGTTCGGCGAGCCTCAGATCGCCGGGATGAGCATCGCGACGCGGATCTACACGGCGTACGTGAAGTACATCGGCGCCGGCGCGGTCGCGTGCGCCGGGGTGATGACGCTCATCAAGACGCTTCCGACGATCGTCTCGTCGTTCCGCGACTCGGTCCGCGACCTCCGATCGGGGGGCGGCGCCACCGCGGGCGGCAAGCGCACGGAACGCGACATGGGAATCGGGCTCGTCGTGCTCGGTTCTCTCGCGCTGGTGGTGATCATCGCGATCCTCCCGCAGTTCCCCGGAACGTTTCCGGGCACGCTCCTGATGTCGCTCCTCATCGTCGTCTTCGGGTTCTTCTTCGTCACCGTCGCGAGCCGCATCGTCGGAATCATCGGCACGTCGTCCAACCCGATCTCGGGCATGACGATCGCGACCCTGATGGCGACGTGCCTGATCTTCGTCGCGATCGGCTGGAAAGGAAACGTCTATCAGGCGGTGGCGCTCTCCGTGGGCGCGGTCGTCTGTATCGCCGCCGCCAACGCCGGCGCCACCTCGCAGGACCTGAAGACCGGTTACCTCGTCGGCGCCACGCCGAAGTATCAGCAATGGGGAATGATCATCGGCGTCGTCGTCTCGTCGACCGCGATCGGGTTCACGCTCCTCGCCCTCGACAAGTCGTTCGGGATCAAGAACCACGTCCTCCACGGAATCGGAACGCCGGACCTGCCGGCGCCTCAGGGAACGCTCATGGCCGTCATCATCCAGGGACTGCTCGCCCAGAAGCTCCCCTGGGCCCCCGTCCTCGTCGGCGTGTTTCTCGCCTTCATGGCGCAGCTCGCCGGCTCGCACGCCCTTTCCTGGGCGGTGGGCGCGTACCTCCCGATCTCGACGACCGCGCCGATCTGGGTGGGCGGCATGCTCAAGGCGTTCTCCGATCGGGCGCGGGGCGTCAAGGAAGAGAGCGAGCTCTCCTCCGGCATGCTCTACTCGACGGGTCTCGTCGCGGGCGGGTCGATCGCGGGGGTCATCATCGCGTTTCTCGTCGGATTCGGCAGCAAGGGATTGAACGAGACGCTCGACTTCGGAAAGGGGTATTTCAACCGCATGGGGATCGGCGGCGACATCATCGGCTGGATCCCCTTCGTGATCATGGCGGCGATCCTCTTCCGCAATTCGCTCAAGAAAATGGAAGTGTGACGGTCCGGGCGACCGATCCCCCGGAAGCCCGCTTCGGCGGGCTTTTTCTCGCCTTCGTGTAGACTCGTCCCGCTTTTTTCGGAGGCTCGATGAAGAAATCCGCCCTCGCCGCCGCCGTTCTCACGCTCTCCGCCGCCGCCTTCGCCCAGAATTCCGCTCTCGCGCCCGGCAAGCCGATCGTCCTGAAGGCCGCGCGGATGTTCGACGGCCGCTCGGACCGGACGGTCTCGCCCGGCCTCGTCGTCGTCGAGAACGGGAAGATCGCGTCGGTCGGGGGAAACGCTCCGCCCGGCGCCGAGGTGATCGACCTCGGCGACGCGACGCTCCTTCCGGGGTTCATCGATGCCCACGTCCATCTGATGTTCCAGGCATCCGACAACTGGTTCCGCGACTTCTTTCAGCGAACCATGCGGTTCCCGGCGGAGCAGGCGCACTACGCCGCGATGTACGCGAGACGCACGCTCGAGGCGGGATTCACGACCGTGCGCGACGTCGGCTCCTGGGACCATGTCGCGCTGGGTCTCCGCAACGCGATCGCCGCCGGAGTCGCGGAGGGTCCCCGGATGCTCGTGTCGAACAATCCGATCGGCGCGACGGGAGGGCACGCAGACGGCGAGCCGTTCCCGCCGGACCTCGTCAAGCCGTCGGGTCCGCTCGACGGAGTCTGCAACGGTCCCGACGAGTGCCGCGCCGCGGTCCGCTATCAGATCAAGTACGGCGCCGACGTGATCAAGTGCATGCCGTCGGGCGGCGTGCTCTCGCTTTCCGACCCGGTCGACGCGCCGGAGCTCACCCAGGAGGAGATGAACGCGATCGTGTCGGAGGCGCACGCGTGGGGACGCAAGGTCGCCGCCCACTGCCACGGCGACGCCGCCGCGAAGATCGCGATCGCGGCCGGCGTCGACTCGATCGAGCACGGCTCGTTCATCAAACCCGACACGCTCGCGCTCATGAAGAAGAAGGGGACGTACCTCGTCCCCACGCTCTACGCGGGAGACTGGGTCGGGAAACACGCCGACCAGTTCCCGCCGGCCATCGCCGCAAAGGCGCGGGCGGCGTCGGCCGCGATGACCGCGATGTTCCGGGAAGCCGTGCGCCAGGGCGTCAAGGTCGCGTTCGGCACGGACGCGGGCGTCGAGCCGCACGGCGGCAACGCGCACGAATTCGTCCTGATGACCCAGGACGGCCTCTCCCCGGCGGCGGCCCTCCGGGCGGGGACGTCGAGTGCGGCCGACCTCCTCGGAGTCGCCGGCGACAGCGGCACGCTCGAGAGCGGCAAGCGCGCGGACATCGTCGCGGTCCCGGGCGATCCGACCGCGGACATCGCGGCGACCGGGAAGGTGCTCTTCGTCATGCAGCAGGGACGGATCGTCAAGAATGTCCGCCCGTGACCTCCCCCGCTCGGCAAGCGAAGACGCCTCCGGCGTGATCGCGGCCAACGGAGAGTTCTACGCCGCGCTCGACTCGCGGGACGGCGCGCGGATGGAGGCTCTCTGGTCGCATGCCGAAGACGTCGCCTGCATCCATCCCGGCTGGCACCGGCTCGACGGCTGGGAGGATGTGTCCCAGTCGTGGCGCGCGATCTTCGCGAACTCGCGCCCCTGGAAGGTCCGTGCCGAAGAGGAGCATGTCTTCGTTTCCGGAGAGATCGCGGTCGTGCTCTGCGTCGAGGTCCTCGAGGCCTCCGGCGCCTCCGGCGAGCCCGCGCGGATGCAGGCGACCAACGTCTTCCGTCTCGAGGAGGGCGCGTGGCGAATCGTCCACCATCACGCCTCGCCGATGCCGGAAGCCGGAGAAGAGGAAGAAGAGCCGGTCAACTGACCGGTCGCGGGAGCGGGCTCGGGGACCGGGGGCGAAGTGACGGCTCCGCGGCTTGCCTCATCCGACGACCTTCGGCCGCCACCTTTTCCCGCCGGGAGAAGTCGCGATGCAGCTCGCTTTGCTCGCGACCTCGTGTGACTCGGCCGCGGAGCCGCCACCCCCTCGCCGGCGCTCCCGCTCCCGCGGCGCAAGTCGTCGCGCCGAGCGTCGCGCGAGACTTCGTCGCGCCGCGAAGGGCAGGCACGATTCCGCCGGTCGACGGCATCGTCGCTGCCGGTTTTCGCGATGTGGGGATGAGCCAACGCGGACTCGGAAATTAGCTAAGGGCCGCCCCGTCGCTGATCAGGGACATTGCCACTGATATTTCCTCTGGAATCGAGACCTTGTCCCTGGCCAAGTCATCACTTACTTACAAAAACCGTCCGGATGGGTTTGTCTATTCTAGACGACCCCGAACTTCTTGCCGACCTTCCGGAACGCGTCGACGGCGAAATCGAGGTCCTCCGTCGAATGGGCCGCCGAGATCTGGCAGCGCAAACGCGCGTGCCCCTGGGGGACCACCGGGAAGCCGAAGCCGGAGACGTACACGCCTTCGTCGAAGAGCGCCGCCGACATCGCGAGCGCCTTCGCCGTGTCGCCGACGATCACCGGGACGATCGGGTGCGGCCCGTCCGGGATCGTGAATCCGGCGTTCTTGATCTCGTTGCGGAAGTGGAGCGCGTTGGCGCGGAGCTTCTCGACGGGAGCCGGGTCCTCCATCAGCATCCGGAACGCCTCCAGCGACCCGCCGACGACCGCGGGAGGGAGCGAGTTGGAGAAGAGGGACGGGCGCGAGCGCTGGCGGAGGATCTCGACGAGCGCCCGGGGTCCCGTGACGAACCCGCCGGCGGCCGATCCCATCGCCTTGCCGAGCGTGCCCGTCGTGATCGGGATCTTGCCGTGGATCCCCTCCTCCTCGGCCGTGCCGCGTCCGGTCTTCCCGAGGACGCCCGTCGCGTGCGAGTCGTCGACCGCGAGCACCGCGCCGTGCTCCTCCGATATCGACAGGAGCGCGGGGAGATCGGCGAGCTCCCCCTCCATGGAGAAGACCCCGTCGGTGATCATCATCCTGTAGCGGGAGGTCGTGTCCTCCTCGAGCATCTTCTCGTACGCGTCGTAGTCGGAATGCGGGACCCTGTACCGCTTCGCCTTGCACAGCCGAATCCCGTCGATGATCGACGCGTGGTTGAGCTCATCCGAATAGAGTCCGTCCGGCTCCTCGAGGACGGCCGGGAAGAGCCCTTCGTTCGCGTTCCAGCACGACATGTACAGGATGGTCGCTTCCGTCTCGAAGAATTCAGAGATCGTCTGCTCCAACTCGTGATGGATCGATTCGGTCCCGCAGATGAAGCGAACGGAGCCGAGACCCGCTCCCCAGCGGTCGATCGCTTTCTTCTGGGCCTCGCGGATCCTCGGATGGTTCGCAAAGCCCAGGTAGTTGTTCGAGGTGAGCATCAGGACGTCCTTGCCGTCCACCCGCACGTGCGCATCCTGCGGCGATTCGAGCACGCGCTCGACTTTCAGAGTCTTCGCCTCTTTCAGCTTGTCGAGCTCGGATTGGAGATGTTCGAAGAAATTCATCAGATCCTCCGGCGCCGCAGTGAAACGATAATGCTCATATCATCCGAAGCGAAGGATCTACCCGCGGAGCAGATTCTTCGTCGCCTGTGGCTCCTCAGAATGACAGAACTTTTTGCCCATGGGCGAGCGGCGATGGGCTTGTGCCCGGCATCGCAAATCGATTGAGAAGCGTTCGTGGCGCAGTGAGGCACGAGCACGTCGGGGATGCGGGTTACCCGCGACGTTCCGGTGAGGCGGCCGCGAAGTGGTCGTCCCCGCGAAAGCGGGAACCCAGGATTGGATACCCGCTTGCGCGGGTATGACAGAAAACGCATATGTCGCAGGGCGGCGCGGGCGGCACGCGCCCGTCGGGGTCGCGCGGCGACCGTTTCGACGAATGCGATTTTCTACGGATCGGGACCCTCGGGCGCGGTGAGGCGCGAGCCCGACGGGATGCGGGCGCCCGAGCCCGCGGCCGCGGCGTACCGGGGCGTACGTTAAGGCCGCGGGTCGCGGTGCACGCGCCCGTCCGGCTCGATGCATCGCCGCGCCTTCCCTCATCACGGAAGGCCGTGGGGGTAGAACACGACCTTCATCGCCTTCCGGTCCGCGAGCAGCGCCTGCGCCTCGTGGAACCGGTCGAGCCCCTCGAACTCGTGCGAAACGAAGTCGTCGACCTTCAATCCCGCCTTCAGGAGGTCGAGCATCTTGACCCACGTCGCGAACACCTGGCGGCCGATGATCGCCTTCATCGTCACGCCCTTGTAGATCAGGTCCCGCGAATAGTGGTGGAGCGTGACCGCGTTCCCCTTCGGCAGCCCGAGGAGCGACATCCACCCGCCCGGGTAGATCGCCTCGAGGCCGAGGTTGATCGACGGCTCGGCGCCCGAGAGCTCCAGCACGACGTCGGCGCCGCCGCCGAGCGCTTCCCGGAGCGCCGCAACCGGATCCGGCACGTCCCGGAGGTTCAGCGCCTTCACGTTCCGCGCCGCGCGGGTCTGCTTCCAGCGGTTCGCCTCCGCGATCGCGTGCTCGTTGACGTCGGTGATCGCGATCGCGGAGGCGCCGGAGACGCGGGCGATCTCGGCGCAGAACGCGCCGATCGGCCCGAAACCGAGGATCGCCACCGACTTGCCGGACAGGTCGACCACCTGGGTCGTGTGCACGGCGTTGCCGAGCGCGTCGAGGAACGCGCCGACCTTCGGGGGAACGATCGCCCGGTCGAGCGGGACGACGTTGTCGGACGGGACCTTCACGTACTCCGCGAAGCAGCCGTCGCCGTCGAGACCCAGTATCCGCGTGTTCTCGCAGACGTGTCTCTCCCCTTTGCGGCACGGGCGGCAATGGCCGCAGGTGACGTGCATCTCGGCCGAGGCGTAGGTCCCGATCGAGAGCGACGGCCTCTCTCCCTCGGGGCCGAAGGCGACGATCTCGCCGCAGAACTCGTGCCCCGTGATCCGCGGCGGACGGACACGGTGCTGGATGGACGGGTCCCAGTCGTAGATGTGGCGGTCGGTCCCGCAGACCGCCGTGGCCAGGACCTTGAGCAGCGCCTCGCCCGGTCCGGGCTCGGGCACCGGCACGTCGAGCACGGCCGTCGCATCCGGACCGGCGGCCGCCCTGGTCTTGACGACCGCCTTCATCGTCTCGGGGAGGGTCAAACCCGCTCCGTGCCGCGGCTCATCGTCGCCGCGCCGACGTCAATCGCCCGCCTCGTCGTCCCGGACGAACGCGCCGGCCGCCTCGCGCTCGCCGACGGCGACCGGGTGCACGTACCGGTCGACGATCGCGCGCGTGTCTCCCGCCTTGAGCTGCTCGAAGAGGAAGACGAACTTCTCCTCGAGGTCGCCGGCGATCGCGTCGCGGGTCCCGACGGGAAGATCCCAGAGCGCCGCCTTGAACGGGCCGAGCGCCTTCTTGCGCGACTTGTAGAGGAACTGCTCGGGAGAGTCGCCGGGCTTGCGCTCGTCGCCCGCGTTGTCGGTGACCCAGCGGTAGATCGTCTCGCGAAGGAGGCCGGGAAGCACCGGGTGGTCGAGCACCATGTTCTGGAACCCGGTCGCGAGATGGATCTCCGCGGTGTCGTACTCCGGGAACAGCCCGAAGTCGGCCTCGGGAAGCGTCGAGGCGCCGTGCTGGACGGCGCCGGCCATTCGATACTCCTCCCGCGCGATCTTCGAGATGCGCCGGATGACGTCGAAGTCGATCGACATCTTCTTCAGCGTCCCGTCCGGCGCGACCTGCCCGCCGTGCGCGGAGCCGGTCTGGATCGAGACCTTCGCGATCCCCTTCGCGCTCCCGATGCCGCGCCGGTAGCCCTCCATGTACGCCCGCAACTCCTCGGGCGTCGAGTTCTCCTTGCCCACCTCGCCGATCTCGCCGCCGATCGAGATCTCGACGCCCTTCGGCTGGTGCTCGCGGATGAACCGCGTGAAGTGCGCGCAGTTCTCGTAGTTCGGCTTCTGCTGGGCGTCCAGGCCGGGCTGAGAAAGGTCCACCAGCGTCGAGGTGTCGATGTCGATCTGGTAGAAGGACGCCGCGATGGCTTCGAGGATCAGGTCCTCGATCGCCTTCACTTCCTTGCCCGCGTCGCTCTTCATCTTCTTCGCGTTGGTCTGGAAGTGGTCCCCCTGGAGGAAAACCGGTCCGCTCCAGCCCTCGCGAACCGCCGCGGCGAGCACGACCGCGGCGTACTCGCCGGGCCGCTGGTCCGTGTAGCCGATCTCGCTCCTCGCGATCTCGAAGATGAACGCCCCGGCCGAGAGCTTCTTCGCCGTCCGGAAGACCGCCCTCGCCGCGTCGTACGTGAGCGTCCGGATGTTGATGGCGGGGACGGTGAACCCCGAGAACTCCCCGCGGGCGCGCGCTTCGTAGAGCGGCAGGATCGACGCGGGAAGGATCCCGCGCGCCGCCGCTTCGCGCCGGATCTCCCGGCGAGCGGCCGTCTTATCGGCCTCCGGCCCGAACACCGCCGTCCAGACGAGCGTGTCGATCTCATCGGCCCCGTAGCGCAGTCCGTCGCCGGACCTCTTCTTTCGCGGAACATCGAGGGTGGTCATCGGAGCCTCCGCGCCCGATTCTATCGGGAACCTGCCGGGGCGACAGATTCAACTTCCCTGCTCCGGCCTCGTCCGTCCCGCAGGCTCGGCTCGGGTTCTGCTAGCCTTCCTTCCGTGATCCGCCTCTCCCGCAAGATCGAGTTCAACGCCTCCCGTAAGCTCTGGCGCCCCGGCTGGAGCGACGAGAAGAATCGCGCCGTGTACGGCGAGGAGTCGCCGCACGGCTACGGGCACAACTACCGGCTCGAGATCGAGGTCGAGGGGGAGATCGATCCGGAGAAGGCGATGGTCGTCAACCTCACGGACCTCGACCGCATCCTCAAGGAAGAGGTCGACCGGCCGCTCGACCACAAGAACCTGAACCTCGACGTGGCGGAATTCCGGGAGACCGTCCCGACCTTCGAAAACCTCGCGCGCTGGATCTGGGAGCGGATCGACCGGCGGCTCGTGCGCGAGGAGTGGCCGTGCCGCCTCTCGCGCCTGAGGCTCTCTCCGGCGCCCGATCTCGCCGTCGAAATCGAAGCGTGAAGCGCCTCCGCGCCACGCCGTCCGGCGAGGGATATGCCGCGCGCCTCGAGGAGGCCCCGGTGCCGTCGCCCGGTCCGGACGAGGTCCTCGTCCGCGTCGCGGCCTCGGGAGTCAACCGCGCGGATCTGTCGCAGATCGCCGGGAAATACCCCGCCCCGCCGGGCGAACCGGAGGGGCTCGGCCTCGAGATCGCCGGAACGATCGACGCCACGAATGAACGGGTTTGCGCGCTGCTGGCGGGCGGAGGACACGCCGAGTACGCCGCGGTTCCTCGCGGACAGATGTTCGCCGCCCCCCGGTCGCTCGGCACGACGGCCGCCGCGGGCATCCCGGAGGCGTTCCTCACCGCCTACCTGAACCTCGCCCTCGAAGGCGGACTCGAATCGGGCGGCCGAGCCCTCGTGCACGCCGGAGCGTCCGGCGTCGGACTCGCCGCGATCCAGACGGCAAAGCTCCTCGGCGCCTCGGTCGCCGCGACGACGCGCACGGCGGCCAAGATCGCCGCACTCGAGACGGCGGGCGCGGACCTCGCGATCGACACGCGGCGCGAACACTTCGCCGACGCGGTCGAGCGCGTCTGGGGACAGGACGCGGTCGACGTCGTTCTCGACCCGGTCGGCGCCGACACGTTCGCCGGCGACCTGCGCGTGCTCGCCCCGGGCGGACGCGTCGTCTTTCTCGCGACGATGTCGGGGGCGAAGACGGAGCTCGACATCGGCCGTCTCATGGCCAAGCGCGCGCGGGTGATCGGGTCGACGCTCCGGTCGCGCTCCCGGGCGGAGAAGGCGCCGATCGTCGCGCGGTTCGTCGACACGATCCTTCCCGGTTTCGACGCGGGGCGGCTCTCCGTCGCGGTCGATTCCGTGTTCCCGCCCGACCGCGCCGCCGAGGCTTTCGAGCGGATGAGGAAGAACGAGAACGCCGGAAAGATCGTGATCGACTGGAGCCTTCTCCCGCACGCGGGATAGCTCCCGCGGGCGGCCGGTGCGGCGGCCGATCGCGATAGGATCGCGACGAAAACAAGGAGGACGCATGGAAAGAGCCCGTCCGCAGACCTACGCCTCGCACCGCCGATTCGACCCGCTGTACCACTTCTTCGCCGCCCCCGTCCTGGCCCTGGTGTACCCGCTCTGGGCGATCGTCCATCTCTGGCGACACCCCACGCCCCAGTCGGTCGTCTGGCTGCTCTTCGCGTTCGCCGTGGCCGTGCTCGCCTGGCGCGCCCGGAGCTTCCCCCTGGCGGTCCAGGACCGCCTGATCGCCCTCGAGGAGCGGCTCCGCATCGAACGGCTGCCTTCGCCCGAGGCGCGCGCGGCGGCCGGGGCCCTGACCGACGACCAGCTGATCGGCCTGCGTTTCGCCTCCGACGAGGAGCTCGCCGAGCTCGCGGCCGCCGCCGTGGCGGAGAAGCTCGACCGGAAAGCGATCAAGAAGCGGGTCAGGACCTGGCGACCCGACCACCGGCGCGCGTAGGCCGGCTCGCGCGGACCATCCATCGAGCCATACGGGCGCGGGCCGCCCGCGCCGCCCTGCGACGTACGCTCTCGGTACGCCTCGGGACGTCGCGGGCGACCCGCATCCCGTCTGGCTCGCGTCTGGCCGCGCCTCATCGTTGACCCGATTGACGCGAGCGATTCACCGTCGCCGTTTCAGCCCTGAATCGCATTCGCGGGGATGATTTCAGACCTCGACCGCAACCGATTCCCCCTGGACCGCCGCCACGGCCGCACTTGCGCGATGCCGCCAGGCGAACAACGGGAACATCAGCAGGATGACGCCGACCATCACGACGCTCGCTTCGATGCCGCAGACGCCGCCGGTCAGCCACGCCGGGCCATGGAACGTGGTCGCGAGAAGGTGCCCGGTCACCGGCCGGCCGCCATTGGCCGTGTTCGGCGCACCGAAGAAGGCGAGCGCGAAATAGTCGAAGGCCGCGTGCATGCCGGCGGCGAGCCAGAGATCGCCCGTCCGGCCGATCGCGAAACAGAAGAACAGCCCGATGAGCGACACGGAGAACCCGTCGAGAAGCGACTCCATCGGCTTCGTGAAGTAGTGGAGCGCGCCGAACCCGATCGAGAGGACGATCGCCGCGGGCCAGAAGCCCATGCCGCGGGAAAGCGCGGCGAGCGGGTAGCCGCGGAAGAGGTACTCCTCGAAGAACCCGAGCACGATCATCGTGACCGCCCAGAGGGCGGCCCACCGCGCGAGCTCCCCGCCGGTGAACGCCCAGCCGTCGAACGTCACTCCTCCGGCGAAGGCGATGATCGCCATCGTCGCGGCGACCGGGAGAAAGCCCCAGACCAGCCCCGCGCCGAACCGGGCGGGAAAACCGCGCGCGAGGGGAAGGCCGTACTCGGCGATCCGCCGCTTCTCGATCCGCGCCATGATCGCCGCCGCCGCGAGAGCCGCGAGGAAGCCGATCCCGTCAGAAACGGCGAAGTCGACGGGATGCAGGCCGCGATGCGGGCGGTAGAGCTGCTTCGCCGGCAGGAGCACGATCGTCTGAATCGCGGTGAACAGAACGGCGAAGACGAGGAATCCCCATCCGGCGCGCAGTCCGGTCGGGCCGAGGAAGAGCTTCTTCACGGCGGCGCCTCCTGCACGAGATAACGAAACGGCGCCGGAAAAGTTCGGCGCGGCATCGTCAAGGCTTCCTCCTTCGCTGAAGCTTCCTCCTTCGCTGAAGCTTCGGCGGGACAGGTCGGCGCGACGAGTCGGCGTGGAGCCCAGATCAGCACGGCAGCGTCTCTCCGTACGGAGTCCGGTGCACTCCCTTCTCCGTGATGATCTCGGTGATCCGCCTTCGCCCTGACGGGCTGCGGCGCGATCGGGCCTTTCTCAACGCGGAAGGGAATCGGCGTATGGAGGGTAATGCACCCCTTTCTCCGTGACGATCGCGGTGATGTATCGGGCGGGAGTGACGTCGAACGCCGGATGCCGGGCGAGGACTCCCTCGGGCGCGATCACGAATCCCGCGATCCGGACCACTTCGCCCGACGAGCGGTTCTCGATCGGAATCGACGACCCGTCGGCGAGGGAACGGTCGATCGTGGTCGTGGGCGCGGCGACGTAGAACGGCACGCCGTTCTCGCGGGCGAGGACGGCGAGCGCGTACGTGCCGATCTTGTTGGCGACGTCGCCGTTGGCCGCGATCCGGTCGGCCCCGACGACGACCGCCGAGATCTCGCCCGACTTCAGGAAGTGTCCCGCCATGCCGTCGGTAATGATCTCGACGGGAATCCCGTCGCGCTGGAGCTCCCATGCCGTCAACCGCGCTCCCTGGAGAAACGGCCGGGTTTCGTCGGCGAGCACGCGGATCGCCTTTCCCGATTCGACGGCGCCGCGAATCACCCCGAGCGCCGTCCCGTAGCCCGAAGTCGCGAGCGCGCCGGCGTTGCAGTGCGTGAGCACGGTGACGCCGTCGGAGAGCAGTACTGCGCCGTGGCGGCCGATCGCCCGGCACGCCTCGATTCCCTCCTCGGAGAGCGCGATCGCCTCCGCCTCCATGGCCGCCGCGATCTCGGCGGCGGGACGCGCCTCGACACGGGCGAACGCCCGCTCCATCCGCTCGACGGCGGCGAAGAGGTCTCGGGCCGTCGGACGCGCCGCACGAATCGCGGCCGCGGCGCGCTTCAGTCTCTCGCGGGGAGATCCGTCCGGAGAACGAAACGCGAGAGCGATTCCGAAGCCGGCGGCGGCTCCGATCGCCGGCGCGCCGCGAACCGCCATCGACCGGATCGCCTCGGCGACCTCATCGGGAGTCCAGAGATCGAGCCAGACCTCCTGCCCGGGCAGCAGCCGCTGATCGAGGAGCTTGAGCTTGCCGGCATCCCAGTACAAAGGGCGAAAAAGATCCACCGGCGGGATAATACGCGGTCTCTCGGCTCGGGAACGCGCACTCCCGCGCTAGTATCCCCGAAATGAAGCTGCTCGACGATCTGGACCTCAAAGGCAAGACCGTTTTCCTGCGCGTCGACTTCAACGTCCCGTTGAAAGACGGCGCGGTCGCCGACGACATGCGGATCGTCCAGACGCTCCCGACGATCCGCCGGGCGCTCGAAAAGGGCGCGCGGCTCGTGATCGCGAGCCATCTCGGGAAGCCCAGGGGGAGGCGGGATGAGACGCTCTCGCTCCGGCCGGTCGCGCTCGTCCTCGCCGAAAAGCTCGGACGGCCCGTGCCTTTCGCGTCCGACTGCGTCGGCGACGAAGTCCACGCCGAGATCGGCCGGATGAAGGACGGCGACCTGCTCCTCCTCGAGAACCTGCGCTTCCACACCGGCGAGGAGAAGAACGACCCGGCGTTCGCCGCTGCGCTCGCTTCCGGAATCGACGTCTACATCGACGACGCGTTCGGCGCGGCGCACCGTCCCCATGCGTCCATCGTGGGGGTGCCCGCGCACGCCCGCCAGAGGGGCGCGGGTCTCCTCATGGACGCCGAGCTCCGGAATCTCTCCAAGATCCTCGAGCCGGAGCGGCCCTTCGCGGCGATCCTCGGCGGGGCGAAGATCTCGACGAAGATCGAGCCGCTCGAGGCGCTCGCCGAGATCGCCGACCTCCTGCTCGTCGGCGGCGGGATGGCCAATCACTTCGTGGCCGCGCTCGGCCTCCCGGTCGGCAAATCGCTCCTCGAGGAGGACCGCGTCCCGACCGCGCGCGAGATCCTGAATCTCTGCCGCGACGAGGGGAAGAACCTCGCGCTCCCCT
>DATFVB010000277.1 GCA_035260525.1 Thermoanaerobaculia bacterium | reverse complement strand
CTCGAGCGTGTCGAAGAGCCCCCCGAGCGCGCTCCTGAGCTGCCGCGGGTGCTTCGCGACGAAATATCCCACGAGGGCGCCGACGACGAGGAGGATCAGCAGCGCCGAGCCGCAGCCGAGGATCCCGATCCGGAGCGCCTTCCGGCGGTTCGACTCCGCCGGCCCGCCGCTCACGCGGGCGATTCCGTGAAGACGGTGCCCTCCCCCTCGAAACGGATCTTCGGCGGATCGTCGCTGTCGGGGAGCATCACCTCGTCGAGGAAGCGGTCGGGCAGCACGGAAGGGACGAGGTTGCCCGACCAGCCGACGAGGTCGCGCGAGGAGACGTTCAGCGGGAACTCCCCCGAGACCGGGATCGAGAAGCTGGCGCGCGCGGGCGAGAGAACGAGCCCCCCCCTGCCGAAGATCTTCAGCACGTCCACGCGCCGGCGCCTCGGGAAATCGTGGATCGGCTCGTATCGGAACGAGAGCGTCGGCCCGATCGCCAGGATCCGGGACCCCTCCGCCGAGAAGAATTCGTCGTCGAGCTCGACCAGCATCGGCTTGCGGCCGCGGTCGGCGAGGAAGATCGACCCTTTCCCGGAGGCGCGCAGGAGAGCCTCGGCCCGGGTTCCGGCCAGGCGCGGGTCGGGGCCGAACGCGATCCGGCCGCCGTACGAGGCGACGGTCCCGCGCCGGACGAGGACCTCCCCTTCGAACGTGATCTCGACCGTCCCGTTGTCCCGGATCCGGAAGAGCCGGGCGGCCGGCGCGGGACGGCCCGGCGGGGCGGGGACCGCCGGCGCCGCCGCGAGCGGCGGCGCCTTCGGCACGGCGGCGGCGGGCGAGCGGAATTCGGCCGGTATGACGAGTTTCGCCGTCGTGCTCTCGTTCGGCAACGGCCCCTCTTTCCGCATCGCGGCGCGCACGTCGCCGCTCTCGCGGCTCGACCGGCGAAGCTCCTCCTGGAGCTCGGCCACGAGACGGTCCGCGCCGGCGAACCCGAAATGCTCGAGCGCAAGCCCGAGCTTGCGCTTCTGGCGGTAGACGAACCCGAGATAGAGATGGCTCTTCGCGTGGTCGGGCTTCAACTCGATCGCGCGGCGGAGCTCCGCCTCGGCCTCGTCGAGCGCTCCCGTCTTGACGTGAATGATGCCGAGGTTCGAGCGCAGGACGGGCGAGTCCGGATTCTCGGCGACCAGGAGCCGCGTGAGCTTCTCGGCCTCCTCGAACTCGCCGGCCTTGAAGTACACGACCGAGAGGAGGTTGCGGACGTCCTCGTCTCCGGGACGGATGGAAAGCGCCGTCTGGAGCTCGGCCCGGGCGGTCGCGACGCTGCCGTTGCGCAGCGCTTCGCGCCCCTTGTTCCGATGGAGGAGAAAGATCCCCTGGTCGAAGGGCGGCGCCTCGCGCCGGGAGTGCGCCACGGCTACCGCCGGCGCAGGACCGCCGGGGAGCTGGCCGTGGTGAGGACGACGCGGTTGTCGGCGTCGCGCTCGATTCGGACCGGCTTTCCGGGCGAGAAGCTCGCGAGGACCTTGAATCGCTGCGTCGTGGCCCGGCCGAATCCGCCGCCGAGGTACGGCTTGCCGTAGTACGCGGTCAGCGTCTTGTGAACGTAGAGGATCGTTTCGTCGTAAGGCGGGATCCCGCCGTATTTCTCGACGGCGCCCTCGCCGGCGTTGTACGCGGCGAGCGCGTTCTCGAGATCTCCGTGGTAGAGATTCAGCAGGTAGTCGAGATAGCGGGCGCCGCCGGCGATGTTGTCCCGAACGTCCATGACGTTCCTGACGCCGTAGCGACGCGCCGTCGCGGGCATGAGCTGCATGAGCCCCCGCGCGCCCTTGCGCGAGAGGGCGGCGGGGTTGAAGCCCGATTCGACGAGCATCACCGACTTCAGCAGGGCCGGGTCCATCGCGTGCTCGACCGCCGCCGAACGGATCAGGTCGTCGTACGGCGACGGCCGCGTGCGTCGGCTCACGAGCCAGCCGTCGCTCATCTGGATCGGCTTGTACCGCCGCGTGTCGACCTCGTCGTTGTAGATCATGCGGGTGCCGTCGGGACGCACCGTCAGATGGACGCCGGCGAACGCGGACGAGGACACCGCACAGGCGAGCAGAATCGGTAAGGTTTTCCTCATGGGCGGTCTGAGCCGGAGGGAGGATACCACGGCGGCGGCCGTTTCGGCCTGATCGAAGGGTCAGGAGCCCGCGAGGAGCTCCTCCACGGCCGAATAGGCGGCCGCGAGCCCCGCCGGGAGGAGCGATTCGTCCCTCCCGCCGACCTGGGCGAGGTCGCGTTTGCCGCCCCCGCGCCCCCCGAGCGCCGGCCCGATGCGGGCGGCGATGTCCGACGCCGAAAGGCGCGGGGTCAGGTCGGCGGTCACGGCGACGATGATCGCCGTCTTCCCCTCCTGTCCGCCCCCGACCGCGACGACCCCGGACTTCAACTTCCCCTTGAGAGCGTCGGAGAGGTTCCGCAGCTCCCCCGGGGCGAGCCCCCGCGCCTCCCGGGTCCAGACCTTCACCCCGGCGACCTCCCGCACCCCGTCGTCGGCGGCGGAGGCGGAAGCGCCGCCTCCGGCCGCGGCGAGCTTCAACCGCAGCGATGCGAGCTCCTTCTCGAGCGTGCGGATCTTCTCCTCGGCCCCGCGGAAGACCTCCGGGAGCCGCTCCCGCTCCGATTTCGCCTGCTGGGAGAGCGCCGAGAGGATCTCCTCGTCCCGGCGCAGGAGATCGACCGTCCCGAGCGAGGTCACCGCCTCGATCCGCCGCACGCCCGCCGCGAGTCCCCTGTCGGACAGGATCTTGAAGGCCCCGATCTCTCCCGTCGTCGGAACGTGGCATCCGCCGCAGAGCTCGACCGAATACCCCGGCACGGTCACGACCCGCACCCGCTCGCCGTACTTCTCGCCGAAGAAGGCGATCGCGCCCTTCGCGTTCGCCTCGTCGCGGGAGACGACCTCCTTGGCGACGGGCTTGTCGAGCAGCACCTCGCGGTTGACCTGCTCCTCGATCTCGCGGATCTGCTCCGGGGTGAGCGGCGAGCGGGCCGCGTAGTCGAAGCGCAGCCGGTCCGGGGCGACGAGCGAGCCCATCTGGCGCGCCGATTCCCCGAGGACGCTCCGCAGCGCGGCGTGCAGGAGGTGCGTTCCGGTGTGGTTGGCCTGCGTCCGCCGCCGCGTCCACTCGTCGACTTCCATGTCGACCGGGTCGCCGATCGAGAGCGCCCCCTCCCGGACCTCGACGCGGTGCGCGATCATCCCCGGGACCGGACGGCGCACGTCCGTCACCTCGGCCGCGCCTCCCGGCCAGCTCCACGTCCCGACGTCTCCGACCTGGCCGCCCCCCTCCGGGTAGAAGACCGTGCGATCCGTCACGACTTCGCCCGACTCCCCCTCCGAGAGGCGGCCGGAAGGCTCCCCGTCCTCGACGATCGCCAGCACGCGCGCGCCCGACAGCCGCACGAAATCCTGCTCGGGGTACCCGCGGAACTCCGAGTGGGCGTCCGGGAGCGGCAGCGTCTCGAACACCTTCGCGTCCGCGGCCTGGAACCGGGCCGACGCGTGCGATCGGGCGCGCTGGGCGTCCATCGCGCGCTCGAACCCGTCCACGTCGACCTGCAGCCCCTCGTCCTGCGCGATCTCGCCGATCAGGTCGAGCGGGATGCCGTACGTGTCGTAGAGACGGAATGCCGTCTCGCCCGAGAGCGCCGACCCGCCGGTCCGCCGGATCCCCTCGATTTCCTCGCCGATCCGGTCGATCCCCGACGTGAGCGTCCGGCCGAAGAGCTCCTCCTCCGCGCGCAGGTCGTCGGCGATGCGGGACCCGAGCGCCCCCGCGTCGGACAGGAAATAGATCCCCTCGAAGCCTCGGATCACCGTGCCGACGAGGTCGCACAGCATCGGCCGCTCGACGCCGAGGCGGCGCGCGTAACGGAGCGCGCGCCGGATGATCCGCCGCAGCACGTAG
>DATFVB010000276.1 GCA_035260525.1 Thermoanaerobaculia bacterium | reverse complement strand
CCTGCTGCGCCGTCACGACCCAGTCGAAGGGCACGCGGAAGTGCCGCCGGGTCGCCTCGAAGAGGTCGTCGTCGACGTTGGAGAGCACCGCGAGGCGGCAGCCTTCCGCGGCGAGACGCGCGAGCGCGGCGTTCGTGTCGGGAAACGGCTTCCAGTCGCCGAGGCTCTCCGCGACGAAAGCGCGCTCGCCGGGACCGAGCTCCCAGCCGAAATGCCGTGCCACGCGCGCCGTGGTCTCGCCGAGGACTTCCCGGTAGGGCCGATAGCGCGCTCGCTGGACCTCCGGCTCGATCCGGGCCCAGCAGGCGAGCACGGAAGCGCGGTGGACCTCGATCCCGGCGGCCGCGGCGGCGTGCTCGAACGCGGACCCGATCCCCTCGTCCCAGTCGATGAGGGTCCCGTAGCAGTCGAACGTGACGATCTCGTAGGAAGCCATTCGAGGATTCTATGAGCAAGCGGCGAGTATGAAGGGCGCCGAGTTGAAGCGGACGCTTCGCGCCGCTGAACTCGGCGCCGCGAGCAAGAGACGTCGAGGTGGTGATTTCCGGCGATCCGCTCGAGGGGCGCCGCGACGCGATGAAAATCGCATCGCGGTGCGCAGGGAAGAGTCGCGGCCGCGGTATTCTTCCTTGCGTGCGACTGGCAATGCCCCGAAGCGCGGCGAGGCGCGAGCCCGACGGGATGCGGGTGCTCGAGCCCGCGGCCGAGGCGTACCGAGAGCGTACGTTGAGGCCGCGGGTCGCGGCGCACGCGCCCGTCCGGCTCGATGCATCGCCGCGCTCGTCATGATCCCGCTCTCCGACATTCGCGCCGCCGCCGACCGCATCCGCGGGCACGTCCACCGCACGCCCCTCCTGTCTTCGCGCTCGATCGGCGAATCGGTCGGCGCGGCGGTATTCCTGAAGTGCGAGAGCTTCCAGAAGACCGGATCCTTCAAGCCGCGGGGGGCCCTGAACAAGGTGCTCTCTCTCGAAGGGGAGGAGCGGGGGCGCGGCCTCGTCACGGTGTCGGCGGGCAACCACGCGCAGGCGGTCGCCTGGGCGGCGCGTCGCACCGGCGTCCCTTGCGCGGTCGTGATGCCGGCGAAGGCGCCCGCGTCGAAGGTCGAGGCGGTACGAGGGTACGGCGCGCGGATCGTATTCCACGACGACAACTCGACCCTGTTCGACCGGCTGCGCCAGCTCCAGGAAGAGACCGGCTACGTCTTCGTTCACCCCTTCGACGACCCCGTCGTTCTCGCCGGCGCCGGAACGGCGGGGCTCGAGATCATCGAGGACCTCCCGGACGTCTCCGTCGTCGTCGTCCCCGTCGGGGGCGGCGGGCTGATGGGAGGCGTCGCCTCGGCCGTCAAGCAGTCTCGTCCCTCCGCGCGGGTCTACGCGGTCGAGCTCGCCGAAGGGCCGGGTCTCGGTCCGGCCCTCGCCGCGGGGAAGCCCGTCCCGGTCCCGCGTCCGGCGAAGACCCTCGCCGACGGGCTGATCCCGCCGTTCGTCGGAGCGATCCCGCTCGCGATCGCGCGGGAGGCGCTCGAGGCCGTCGTGACGGTCTCGGAAGCGGCGATCGCCTCGGCGATGCGGCGCCTGCTCACGCGCGCGAAGCTCTACGTCGAGGGCGGCGGAGCGGCGGCGACGGCGGCGCTCCTTTCCGGAGCGATTCCGGTCGAGAAGAGCGACACGGTCGCCGTCCTCGTTTCAGGAGGAAACGTCGATCCCGAGCGGTTCCCGTTCGCCGAGCCGGCCGCCTGAGCCCGGCGGCTACTTGCCGCTGAACTTCGGCGTGCGCTTCTCGACGTTGGCGGAGAGTCCTTCCTTCGCGTCCTTCGACTTGAAGAGAAGGGACTGGAGCTCGCGCTCGAGCGCGAGCGCGGACTCGATCGGGATCTCCGAGCCGGTCTGCACGGAGCGCTTGATGTGGCCGACGGCCATCGGGGCCTTGTTCGGCGGGCAGAACTGGCGCGCGTAGTCCATGACCTGCTCCCACCATTCGGCGGGGGAGCCCTCCCAGACCTGGTTGACGACCCCCATTTCCTGCGCTTCCTCGAACGTGTAGGTGTTTCCCGTCACCATGAGCTCGATCGCCTTCGACTTCCCGACGATGCGCGCGAGGCGGGTCGTGCCGCCCGTTCCGGGGAGCACGCCGAGGTTGACCTCCGGAAGGCCGATCTTCCCCGCGTCCTTGCGCGCGATGCGGAGGTCGGCGGCGAGCGCGATCTCGAGCCCGCCTCCGACGGTATGGCCGTTCAGGGCGGCGATCACGAGCTTCGGGGAGTGCTCGAGGCGCAGAAGCGTCTCGTTGGCGTGGAGGCAGAAGTAGTACTTGAACTCGGGGGTCACGGCGTTCAGCATGTTGATGTTCGCCCCCGCCGAGAAGAACTTGTCCCCCTTGCCGCGCAGGAGGATGACGTGGGCGCCGTCGTCGAAGCGCGCCCGGAGGATCGCGTCGTCGAGCTGACGGTTGAACGCGTAGGTGTAGGTGTTGGCGGGCGGATCGTCCATCTCGATGACGGCGACCCCCCCCTCGTTGCGGTAGTGGATCAGCTCCTGGTCGAACTCCGGTGCGGTCCAGTCGCGGGTTTTGGATCGGTCTTCGGTAACGGTGCTCATCGGGTTCGTCTCCTCCGAAAGACCAACGATATCAGAGGGGCCGCCCCGGTCCGCTCCGAGTCGGGTCGACCCAGGCCGGTTCGCGTCCGGGCCCGCGCTCGAGCTTCCAGATCGGGACGCGTCTCTTGACGGCTTCGATCGCCTCCCGGCAGGCGGCGAACGCGTCGGCGCGATGCGGCGAGACGGCGACGATCGCGACCGATTCCTCGCCGACCGCCAGCGTTCCGACGCGGTGGCGGACCAGCGTGAGGGTCTCCGGAAACGCGGCGCCGAGCTCCCGCTCGATCTTCTCGAGCTCGCGCTCGGCCATCTCGCCCCAGGCCGCGTACTCGACCGACTCGACCGGGAGCCCCTCGTTGCGGTCGCGGACGACGCCGACGAAAGCGGCGATCGCACCGTCGGAATCGCGGCGGGCCGCGGCGATCAGCTCGCCGACCCTGAGGGGCTCCGGGGAGAGCCGCGGGCGCTCTCCGGCCGCGCGGGCCATCAACCCCCCGCGATCGGCGGAAGGAACGCGACCTCGTCGTCGTCCGAGAGCGTCCGCGTGCCGGAGACGTACTCGCAATTGACGGCGACGGCGGGCATCGTCCCGAACCGGGCGAAATGCGGGACCGAGACCTGGAGGCTCCGCCAGAGGTGCGCGACGGACGTGCCGTCCTCCACGTCGCGGACCTCCTGATCGACGCCGACGGCGTCGCGAAACGAGGCGAAATAGAGGAGCCGGACCCGCATCGAGCGTATTCTAAGCGCGATGACCGAGTCCCCCGTCTCCCGGCCGCTCGTTCTCGCCCTCGTCCTCGCGGGGGCCCTGGGAGCGGTCGTGGTGAAGGACGAGCGGACGTCGTCGTTTTTCGCGGGCTTCGGGGCGGGCACGGGGGTCCTCTTCGTGCTCTCTTTCTTAAGAAATCCGCGCTCGGCTTCCCGGCGCGCCCCGGACGAGAGAGAATCCGCCGAGCATGACCTCGATCCTGATCGTTGAAGACGAGAAGAAGATCGCCGACTTCCTGCGCAAGGGACTGTCGGAGAAGGGCTACACGGTCGACGTCGCGTCCGATAGCGACGGCGCTCTCGAAGACGCCGTCGCGCAACCGCACGACCTGATCATCCTCGACCTGCTGCTCCCGGGCTCCCGCGACGGGCTCGATCTGTGCCGCGAGCTCCGCCGCCGCGGGGTGGCGTCGAAGATCCTGATGCTGACGGCGCGCGACACCGTCGAGAACAAGATCGAGGGCCTCGATTCCGGCGCGGACGACTACCTCGTCAAGCCGTTCTCCTACCGCGAGCTCCTCGCCCGGCTGCGCGCGCTGACGCGGCGGAGCGAGATCAAGGAGATCGGGCCTCTCGAGTGCGACGGGCTCCTCTACGAGCCGTCGTCGCGCACCGCGCGGATGGGCGATGCGACCGTCGAGCTCACGATGCGCGAGGGGGCGATCCTCGAGCTCCTCCTGCGCCGAAAGGGAAAGGTCGTCTCGCGCGCCGAGATCGCGGCCCGCGTCTGGGAGGACACCTCGGATCTCTCGACGAACATCATCGACGTCTACATCAACTCCATCCGGAAGAAGATCGACGGCCCGGCGCGCGGACGCATCCGGACGGTTCGCGGCGTCGGATACTCGATGGGCGCCTGAGCCGGTGGAGGACCGCTCCGACTCGGTCGATGCCAGGCTCGCGGACCTGGAGCGCCGCGAGATCGAACAGGCGCAGTTCATCGCGGACGTCTCGCACGAGCTCCGGACGCCGCTGACGATCCTGCGCGGCGGAATCGAGGTCGCGATCGAAGGCGATCGGACGGCCGACGAGTACCGGCAGGCGCTCTCGGAGGCGCTCGTGGAGGTCCAGCACCTGGTCCGGATCTCCGAAAATCTGCTCTTCCTCGCGCGGGGAACGGCCGGCCGCGTGACGATCTCGTTCGCCCGCGTCGACCTGCGCCGGTTCGCCGAGGAGCGGTCCCGCGAGTTCGAGTCGGCCGCGATCGAGAAGGGGCTCGAGCTCCTCTTCGAGGCCCCGGCGCGTCCCGTCGGGATTCTCGCGGACCCCAGCCGCCTGAAGGAAGTCTTCCAGAACCTGCTCGAGAACGCGATCCGGTACACCGAGAAAGGGCACGTGCGCGTCCGCGTCTCGATCGAAGGGGGTCAGGCCGCCCTGGCCGTGGAGGACACGGGCGTCGGTATCGACCCGCAGGACGTCCCCAACGTGTTCGACCGTTTCTTCCGCTCCGACCGGGCGCGCCGGGCGTACAGGGGAGGGTCGGGGCTCGGCCTCTCGATCGTCCGGTGGATCGTCGAGGCCCACAAGGGCACGGTGCGCGTCGAGAGCCGGCCGGGGAAGGGGTCGACGTTCTTCGTCACCTTCCCGCTGATTTCCTAGCAGCGGGCGCGAAAGCGCCGACCGCGTCAGGCCGGCGGCTGCGTTCCGATGATTGATCCTCCGGCGGCGCTGGGATACGCTCCCCGAAACCGCAAAGGGAACTCGCCGGGAGGTTTGGAATGATGGCTGCCGATCCGGGGCGGGCGAAAGAATCCGCGGGCGCGCCGCGCGTCCTCGACGACATGCACGACGGTCCGGAGGAGCTCGCGACGGGGAACCCGCTTCACGAGCCTCTTTCCCTTTGCCGGGAGCTCCTCGTCCCCTGCCACGACGCCGCGGCGGTGCGGGCGGCCGAGACCGGCCGTCGCCGCGCGGCGCTCGGGGTCTGGGGGGCCGCTTTCGGCGCCGTCGCGGTCGCGCTGGCCGTCGTTTCGATGGCGTGGGCCGCCGCGGGAAAGCGCCCTGCGGGAGCGGCAGGGCCGTTGGCGGCCGCCGAAGCGGCCGCGGCGTTCGCCAGCCTCGCCCTTCTCGCCGCTCGCGGGATCGTCGCGAGAAAGAGCGCCTGGCTCGCCGACCGGGCCCGGGTCGAACGTTGCCGCCAGGCGAAGTTCCGCTTGCTGCTGGACCCCTCCCTCTGGAGCCGCCGCGGCGACGAGGCTCACGAACGCGTCGAGCATTTCCGCGCCGAAGCCGGCGCGCTCGCATCCCTGGGGCCGGACGGGGCATCCGAGTGGGTCGAGATCGACTCCATCCCGACCGCGCGGACGATCCCGGTCGGGAGCGGGATCGATCCTCACTCGGTGCACACGCTGATGGACTACTACCAGGCGCGCCGGATCGACCCGCAGCTCGCCCGACTGGCCGCCGAGGGAGGAAGAGGGGCCGGCAGCGCGCTCGTTCCGCCGCCGGCCGGTCTTCTCGCGGCCAGTGTGGCCGGCGTCCTCGCCGCGGGGATCCTCGGCTCGATGCCCGCGACGCGGGGGAGCGCGTGGTCCTTCGCGATCGTCGCGGTTGCCGTCCTGCTGCCGTTCGCCGCGGCGGCGCTCCGGGCGGCGTCGCTGGCTTCACTTTCCGAATCGGCTCGCCGTCGGACCCGGGCCCGCCGCGCGGCCCTCGCCGAGCTCTCCGGACGCCTCCAGAAGGTGAGCGGGGCCGAGGCGATCTTCCGCGAGCTCGGCTTCTGCGAGGACGTGCTCGAATCGGAAGGGCGGGATCGGATTCGCCGGGACCTCGACGCAGGATGGATCGGCTGAGGATTTTCAGGCGCGCGAGGGGCGGGCTCGCGAAGGCCGGGGGAGCGCCCGCGAGCGACCGGCGCCGAAAAAGGACGGGACCGGCGGTCCATTCCCGCACGAACCGCCCAACGAGCATTCATTCCATCTAAATCCAAGTTTCTGAAAGACTTCCGGGCAAGCGGATTGCATCGTGGTCCCGCGGTGCCTTGTGGACTACCAGCGCATTCGTGACCCGAATGCCGGCCTCCCTCCCATGCCGGCGGCGAGGCCTCGCCCTCCGGCGCGCACGCGAATCCTCATCGTCGAAGACGACCCGGCGACCCGCGCCGGCCTCGAAGGACTGCTGGGAGGCCACACTTGGGCCGACGTCGTCACCGCGGCGTCCCTCGACGAGGGGCGTCAGGCGCTCGCCCGGTTCGATCCGGACATCTGCCTGACCGATCTCAAGCTTCCGGACGGAAGCGGGATCGACTTCATCCGCTCCGCGCGGCAGGAAGTGCGGCGCGACGTGATCGTCGTCACCGGCAACGGCTCGATCGACACCGCGGTCGAGGCGATGAAGGAGGGGGCGTTCGACTACCTCCTCAAGCCGCTGAGGCCCGCGGAGATCGGCGTGGTGCTCGAGCGCCTCGAGCGCAAGCGTGAGATCCAGCGCCAGGTCCGCGAGCAGGAGACGCGCTTCCAGGCGCTCATCGAGCACAGCTCCGACGCGATCGCGCTGCTCTCTTCCGACGGGTCGGTCCTCTACGCGAGCCCGTCGACGGCGCGGATCCTCGGCCACCGGAGCGAGGACATCATCGGGAGCCGCTGGTTCGACCATCTCCACGCCGAAGACGCGGCCGCAGCCTCCGATTTCTTCGAGGCGATCCTCGCCGGCCCGGGGCGCCCCGGCACCTTCGAGGCGCGGATCGCCAGCCGCGGCGGCCAATGGCGCTGGATCGAGATAACCATGACGAACCTGCTCGCGGAGCCGAGTGTGGACGCCGTCGTCGTCAACTATCGCGACGTGACCGAGCGGCGGCGCGCGGTCGACGAGCTGGAGTACCGCGCCTTCCACGATTCCCTGACGGGCCTCCCGAACCGGGCGCTTTTTCTCGACCGCCTCGGTCAGGCGATCGCGCTCGCGCGCCGGGAGGGAAAGAAGCTGGCGGTGATGTTCATCGACCTCGACGACCTGAAACGGGTCAACGACACGCTCGGGCATTCCGCGGGCGACGCGCTGATCCGAGGAGTCACCGAGCGTCTGCGCGCGTGCGTGCGCGAGGCGGACACGCTCGCCCGGGTCGGAGGCGACGAGTTCACGCTGCTGATTCCGGAGGTCGCCGACGAGTCGGACGCGGTCACCGTCGCGACGAAGACGCTCGCGAGCGTCGCCGAGCCGTTCGCGATCCACGGGCAGGAGGTCGCCGTCACGACGAGCATCGGGATCGGCTTCTATCCGCGCGACGGATCCGACGCCGAGGCGCTCATGGCCTGCGCCGACAAGGCGCTCTACCGGGCCAAACGGACCGGCAAGAACCGGTACCGATTCAGCTCCCTTTTCGAATAGCGATCGAGCTCGCGGCGGCATGGATCTTGCGGACCCGGAGTCCCGTGGGACAGGCGAAGCTCATCCTCGCGATCGACGACGACGCGGACTTCCGAGAGGGGTTGACCGACGTCCTCGACGAGTTCGGCTACCGGGTCCGGACCGCCGCCAACGGCCGGGAAGCCCTCGAGGCGCTGCGAACGGAGCCCGCGCCCGACGTGATCCTCCTGGATCTCCGGATGCCGGAGATGGACGGGCGGACGTTCCGACGGGAGCAGGCCCGGGACGAGAAGCTTTCCGGCATTCCGCTCGTCGTCGTGTCCGGCTCCCTCGAGGTCGACGAGGAAGCGGAGTCGCTCGGGGCCTCGGCCGTCCTTCCCAAGCCGTTCGGCGTCGACGAGCTGCTCAAGTCCATCGAAACCGTTATTCAACACTAGCGGCGGGGCGATACCCGTCGCGGGAGCTGGCTCGGCGGACGGGAGCGCGTGACGGCGGCGGGTCCTTCCCGCCTTCGCCAAGGCTTCGGCTCGGCATGCCGCTGCGCTCAGGATTGCGTGATCCGCGCTCCCAGTGCGCGTTTTCCCGGCACACCGGTTGCAATTGCCGGCTTCGATTGAGCAAGAAGACGTTGATCGTGATCGCCCTCGGCGTTCCGCTCGCCGTTCTCGGCCAGGACGCGCCCGCGGCGCCCGCGCCTCCCGTCCACGAGGAGATCGTCGTGACGGCGGACCGGGTCCCGGAGCCCCGCGACGAAGCGCCGGCCGCGGTTTCCACGCTCGACCGCGCCGAAATCGACGCTCTCCCCGCCGAGAACCTGGGGGAGCTCCTGCGGTACCTGCCCGGGTTCGAGCTCTTCTTCGGCACGGATGCCGGCGGCACGCCGCCCATGCTGACCGCGCGCGGGTTCTTCGGCGGAGGAGACGCCGAGTACGTGCAGGTCCGCGTCGACGGCGTGCCCGTCGGGGACGCGAACTCCGGGATCGTGGACTGGCGCGCGCTCCCCGCCGACCGCATCGACCGCATCGAGGCGGTGCGCGGACCGGCGTCGCCCCTCTACGGCGACACGGCCCTGGCCGGCATGATCGAGGTCTTCACGCGGCGCACGGAGAACGGCGCGACCGCCTCGGCATCCGCCGGCAGCTTCGGAACCGCCGCCGCCAGCGCCGCCGTGCGCGTCCCCGCGGGAGAGGGAGACGTCTCGGCCGCGGGCAGCGCGTCGCGCACGGACGGTTTTCGCGCGCATTCGACCGAGAACGACGAGCGCTTCGCCGTCGAAGCCGGCCGCCGCGCCGAATCGGGGGATTGGGCGCTGCGGGTGACCGGGACCGCGAAGGACCGCGACGACCCGGGACAGCTCCCGCTCGACGCCGCGCGGTCGGACCCGCGGGCCTCCGACCCGGAGTTCCGTTTCGACCGGGAGAAGACCGACCGTCTGCGCGCCTCGCTCTCGCTCGAGCGCAGCGACGCGCTCGTTCCGTTCCGGGCGCTCCTCTACGGCGCCCTCCGGCGGACGGACCTGGTCCGGACGCTGCTCGTCGCGCCCGCCCTCGGGGAGACGGCGGCGCAGGCGCTCGACTCCAACGGCGCCGGAGCGATCCTCGACGGGCGGTGGACGGCGCCCGATTCCCTCGGGGGAGTCCGGCTGCGCGGCGCAGCGGAGTGGTCGCGCGATTCCGTCGACAGCGTCTACCGGTCGGTGGGCGACGACGGGTCGATCGACGGGAGGATCGGCGCGGCTCGGGGAGACCGGGACCGGATCGGCGCGTTCGTCGCCGCCGACGCCGACCCGTTCGCCCGCCTTCGCCTGACCGCGGGGCTGCGCTGGGACCGCGTGGCCGACCGGCTGGCCGAGCCGCGGGTCTCCGCCGTCCACGAGGCGTGGTCGCCGCAGGTGGGCGCGGTCGTCTTCCTGGGGTCGCGCGGAACCGCGAGCCCCTCGATCTTCGCGCGCTGGTCGCGAGCCTTCAAGGCGGCGACCTTCGACCAGCAGTTCGACCCGCGCCCGTTCTCCGATTTCCAGGGAGGGAGTTTCACCGTGTCGAATCCGGAGCTCTCGCCTCAGCGCGCGCGGATGCTCGAGGGCGGCGTGCGGGCGCCCGCCGCGGCCGGAAGGATCGAGGCGACCGCGTACCGGATCGACGTCGACGACGAGATCGACTTCGACCCGGCGATCTTCCGCTACCGCAACATCGGCCGGAGCCGTCACACGGGGATCGAGACGCGGGCGGCGTGGAGCTGGTCGCCCGGGCTTTCGACCTTCGCGTCGTGGGACTGGACGCGGGTCGAGTCGCGCGGGGGAGAGAATCGGGGACGGCAGCTCAAGAACATTCCCGAGCACGTCGTTCGCGCCGGCGTCTCCGCCCGGCTGCCGGGAGAGCTCGAGGCCGAGGCCGCCTGGACGTGGACGGCTCGGCGCTGGCTCGACGACGCCGACCGGTTCCGGCTCTCCGACGCCTCGGTCGTCGATCTTCGGGTGTCGCGGCGGTTCGGCGATTTCCGCGTCCGGCTCGACGTCGCGAACCTCGCGGATGCGCGCTACGCCGACGTCGGCTTCACCCTGTCCGATTTCCAGGGTCGCGACGTGCCGTACGTGTATCCCTCCGCCGGACGGAGCATCCGGGTCGGTCTCGACTGGAGGCGGTGACCGGGAAGCCGCGGAAGGATCCCGAGGAGCTCGAAGGCGAGGATCGCGATCGACGCCGCGAGCGCGGCGATCGGGGCTCGGGAGGCGGGTCGGGCGACCGGAACTTCGATGGTGGCCGGTGAAGCTCGCCGGCAATCAGCGCGCCGGGGAGTCGTGCGCCGGGAGCAGCGCCCGAAGCTCGGGCGGGAGGGAGAAGTGGACGTCTTCCGTCACCGTCCGGAACTCCTCGACGACCTCGACGCCGAGCTTCTCGCGAGCGTAGTCGACGACCTCCCAGACGAGGACCTCGGGCGCCGAAGCGCTCGCCGTCAGTCCGAGGATGCGGACGCCCGCGAGCCATTCGGGCCGGATCTGCTCGGCGCGCTCGATCAGGTGCGCCGGAACGCCGAGCCGGATCGAGACCTCGCAGAGCCGCAGCGAGTTCGAGCTGTTCGGCGCGCCGAGCACGAGCAGCGCGTCGACGGTGGGCGCCATCGCGCGGACCGCGTCCTGCCGGTTCTGGGTGGCGTAGCAGATGTCGTCCTTGGCGGGATTGACCATCTGCGGAAACCGCCTCCGGAGCGCTTCGACGATCTCGCGAGTGTCGTCGAGGGAGAGCGTCGTCTGGGTGAGATAGGCGACGCGCGACGGGTCCAACACGGCGACGGTCTCCGCGTCCTCCCGGGTGCCCACGATGCGGATCGCGTCGGGCGCCTCGCCGAAAGTGCCGATCGTCTCGTCGTGATCCTCGTGGCCGATGAACAGGATCGTGAACCCCTTCTTCGCGTAGCCCAGCGCCTCGAGGTGGACCTTCGTGACGAGCGGGCACGTCGCGTCGATCGTGCGGAGGCCCCGGCGCCGGGCATTGTCGCGGACCTCCGGAGAGACGCCGTGCGCCGAGTAGACGAGCCACGATCCTTCCGGCGCGTCGTCGACCTCGTCGACGAACCGCGCTCCCTTGCGGCGGAGCTCGTCGACGACATAGCGGTTGTGGATGATCTCCTTGCGGACGTAGACGGGGCCGTCGCACACGGCGAGAGCCTTCTCGACGACGTCGATCGCGCGCACGACGCCGGCGCAGAACCCGCGGAGTCCCGCGATCAGGAGCTTCTCGACGCGCGGCGGTGGAGCGGTTTCAGGCATCGTTTCGATCATATCGCGGCGAGCGACGTTCGCGATGTCAGGCGAAGGTAGACTCGCGGCTGACCCCGTGCGAGTTACAGCTCGCGATTCAGGACTGCGACCAAATTTCCTACCTGCTTCACCAATATTGGTTCTCGCCATTGCGTCCGCTCGATTCCCCATCTCGTCTCGAACAGGTTAACGAACTGCCGCAGAAGCTTGCCGACAACACCGACGTCCCCCCGCAAGACAGGAGGAAGTGGCTCGATCTCGAGCATCGTCTCCACGTCGTTGTGAGCGATCACTCGGCTTGCCCATTCCGGCACGTTCGTCGCGCGATGGGCGCGGTCGGCGAGCTCGATCAATTCGGCCGGCGCGTCTGCCTCGCTGCCGTACGCCGCCGTCAGAAGACCGCGGAGACTGGTATTGAGCCGCTTCTTTCCGCGGGCCTGTGATTGAGCGGTACCAGTGAGGTCACGTATAAGAACGAAGGCCATACCATTCAGGCAGCGATGCGCGGTAGCGAAAAATTGGGGTGCGACCCTGTTCAGCGGTTCCCTCACCTCGAACCGGGCCATTTCTCGGTACACCCCGTCGATCTCGACTACGTACTCGGTCAACGCCTTGATCGCTTCATAGATCTTCAGCGGCAGGCTCGTCAGGAACCGGTTCGATTCAGGCGTTTTCTTTTCGTCCATATGTCGGATTATCGATCTTCGAGTGCGATAGCTCATGGCCCGTTTCGCGTGGGGTGACTTTGGGGATGCTCCCTTTTCTCATGGATGTTGACGTCTGGGAGGCGGCCAGTTGGTACCCCACTGAGGCGCGGCGAGGCGCGAGCCCGACGGGATGCGGGTGGCCCGCGAGATCCCGAGGCATACCCGGGCGTATGTCGCAGGGTCTCGCGGGCGGCACGCGCCCGTCCGGCTCGATGCATCGCCGGGCCTGCCGCTATACTCCCTCTGTGAGGACGCTTTTCCTCAACCCTCCCTCCTTCGACGGATTCGACGGGGGAGCCGGCTCGCGGTACCAGGCCCGGCGCGAAGTCCGCTCGTTCTGGTATCCGACATGGCTGGCGCAGCCGGCGGCGCTCGTGCCGGACAGCCGCCTCGTCGACGCGCCCGCGCGCGGCCTCGGCCTGGCCGACGTTCTGCCGATGGCCCCCGAATACGAGCTCGCCGTGCTCCACACGAGCACGCCGTCGTATCCCTCGGACGTCCGCGTCGCGGAGGCGATGAAGAAGGAGAATCCGAAGCTCCGGATCGGATTCGTCGGCGCGCACGTGGCCGTCTCGCCCGAAGCGTCTCTGGCGGCGTCGCCCGCGATCGACTTCGTCGCGCGCAACGAGTTCGACTACACGATCGCGGAGGTCGCGCAGGGACGCGCCCTCTCCGCCATCGACGGAGTGAGCTGGCGCGACGGCGATCGGATCGTCCACAACCCGGAGCGCGCGACGATCGAGAACATGGACGGGCTGCCGCCCGTCATCGACGTCTACAAGCGCGACCTCGTCGTCGAGGACTATTTCATCGGTTACCTCGAGCATCCGTACGTCTCCCTCTACACGGGGCGCGGATGCCGGTCGCGGTGCACGTTCTGCCTCTGGCCGCAGACGATCGGCGGGCATCGCTATCGCACGCGCTCGCCCGAGAACGTGGCGCAGGAAATCCGCCGCGCGAAGGAGTACTTCCCGCAGGTGAAGGAATACTTCTTCGACGACGACACGTTCACCGACGATGCCCCGCGCGCCGAGGCGATCGCCCGACTCCTCGGGAAGATCGGCGTCACCTGGTCGTGCAACGCCAAGGCGATCGTCCCGTATGAGACGCTGAAGGTCCTGAAGGACAACGGGCTGCGGCTCCTCCTCGTCGGCTACGAATCGGGGTCGCAGCAGATCCTGAACAACATCCGGAAGGGGACGCGAATCGACTGGGCCCGGCGGTTCACGGAGGACTGCCACCGCCTCGGCATCGTGATCCACGGGACGTTCATCGTCGGGCTCCCCGGCGAGACGCCCGAGACGATCGAGGAGACGATCCGCTTCGCGCGGGAGATCAACCCCCACACGATCCAGGTCTCGCTCGCCGCGCCGTATCCGGGCACCGAGCTCCACCGGCAGGCGCTCGAGAACGGCTGGTTCGTGGATTCGGGGCTGGTCGGCACCGACGGCGTCCAGGTGAGCTCGCTCGAGTATCCCGGTCTCTCGCACCGGCAGATCTTCGAGTCGCTCGAGCGCTTCTACAAGCGGTTCTACTTCCGTCCGAAGAAGATGGCCGAGATGGCGTGGGAGATGCTGTCGACCGCCGGGATGATGAAGCGCCGCCTGCGCGAAGGCGCCGAGTTCCTGCGCTTCATGACCGCCCGCGAGGACCAGGCCTGAAGCGACTCGTCGTCACCGGCGACGATTTCGGATTCTCCCGCGGCGCCAACCGCGCCATCGCCGAGGCCCACGACCGCGGCATCCTGACGGCCGCGAGCCTGATGGTGACGGGCGCGGCCGCCGACGAAGCCGTCGCGATCGCGCGCGCCCGTCCCGCGCTCGCCGTCGGGCTCCACCTCGTCCTCGTCCG
>DATFVB010000275.1 GCA_035260525.1 Thermoanaerobaculia bacterium | reverse complement strand
CAGTAGCCGAGGACGATCCACAGCACCGCGACGAGGCCGGCCTGGAGGAAGGCGATCCGCCCGGCGAGCCCCGCGGAGGTCCAGGCGGGCTCCGGCGCCGCGGCGGCCGCCGTGAACTCCGTGCCGACGACGACGTCGCCGGCCGTGGAAACCCGGTTCTCGGGCGGCGAGTCCTCGGAAATCAAGCTCTGGACAATCCTCTCCTCCCGAATCTTAGCCGACGGCGCGCCCCGAACAAGAAAACGGCGGCGAGTGATCGCCGCCGCCCGATCACACGACTGGAGAAGCGGGTCCCTAGTTTTCCTTCCAGCTCTTGATGTTCACGTTTGCCAGCCCGCCGCCGCCGACCTTCGGCACTTTCAGGTCGTCGGTCGCGGAGACGACGAGCGTCTCGCCGTTGGGCGCCTGATAGACGATCGGATCCGACGCCACCTGGCCGCCCTCGGGCGCCTTGCTCGGAATGAGGTTACCGCTGTCGTCGGTGTAGAGACTCACGCCGGTCAGATAGTTGACCTGGTAGAGATGGGCCTGGCCGACCTCCCCGCACACGCCCTGGCCGACCTGGGTGACGTTCCCGTTGGCATCCGTGATCTGCTGGGTGTTGTTCAGGAACGTGTTGAAGAAGATCGCGCCGGAGAACACGAGCGGGTTCGCATTCATGATCTCGGCGATCTGGTCGCCGCCGTAGACCGTGTCCACGGGGAGGCTCAGGTAGTACCCGACCCCCGCCCCATTGAAGCAGCCGTTCGGGACGCTCGTCGGATCGCAGTTGTTCGTCGTGAGCGAGGCCTGCGTCAGCGTCGAAGCCGTGCTGCCGCTGGCCGCCGTCTTGAAGACCGGATACGTCGCGTTCGGATCGTCGAGAACGACGAAGAAATAGTTCGGGTTCGCGTCGCGCAGGGCCGGCATGTTGTCCCGGTCCCCGGTTCCAAAGGCGATTCCGAGCCGAGGCTCGCCGGAGCCGGTCGTGCCGAGAAGGAAAACGGCGGGGCGGGTGAAGATCGGCTCGCGAATTCCCGTGCCGGCGGGAGGAACATTGTCCTGGAACTCATCGAAGAGGAGCGACGGGTTCCACTGCGACTGCGCGATCCGGTAGTCCGCAGAGGAACAATTGGTACCGCCGGCCGAGCAGAGGTCGGCCGGCGTCGAGAGGTCTATCTTCCAGAGGCGGCCCTGGGTGTCGCCGAAGTAGATGCGATCGAGGTAGCCGTCGAAATTGATATCGACGACCGCCGCCTCTCCCGGAACCCCGGCCTCGAGATTCCCGCTCGAATCCGTCGAGCTCGCGCCCGTCGCCCACACCCCGATGTTCCTCTTGTAGACGACCTTTCCGGTTTCGATGTCGATCATGTAGAGGTAGTTCGCGGTATCGCCAGCGGTGTTCGTCCCGGGGATCGTCGTATTCTTGTGGCGGAACCCACCCCCGAAGATCGCGACGTACATATCATGATGGTTGCCGCTCGCGACGTCGTTGACCTTCACCCGGCCGAGAACGGGTTTGGACCAGGTGTAGCCGAGGTCCCACACGGAGGCTTCAGCGCCTCCCTCGGATGGCCCAGGCGCGATCGCCGACGTCGCCTGATCGTCCCGAAACTCCCAGAGAATCCGCGGGAAGGGCGCGTTGCAGTTGGTCGGCGGCGTTTCCGTCGAGGGCCCGGGATCGAAATTGTTCACGAGACACTCCGGCGCTCCAATGATCGGGGACTGCGAGTCTACCGTCTTCCCGGTCCAGGTCGCCTTCATATGGTCGGCCTGGTCCGGATCGGTGATGTCGAGGGCGAAGACAGACCCGCCCCCGCCGTTGGGCGTCGTATTTACTCCGCCTTCCCGCTCGATGCCGACCAGGACCGTGCGCCACTTGGGGGACGTGCCCGAGATGTTCACGCACGGACTACCACAGGCATCGCTCGAGACGATCCCCTGCGAGTTCCCGCCGACTCTCGCCGGGTCCATGTAGATGTCGTCGACCGACGGAGCACCGTCCACGGTCCAATCGTGGCTCGTGGCGTGCGCGAGGTAGAAGAACTTCCGGACGGCGGCGCGGGGGGCGTATCCGAAGATCTCGCGGCCCGAGCCGAGGTCGTACTTGTTGCAGAGAGGGCAGACGGTGATCGTCCCCTGCGTATACGTCGACTGGTCGCCGTTGTAGACGCCGACGTCGAACGCGTGCAGGAAGCCGTCGTCGGCGCCGGCGTAGAGGACCTTTCGTCGGTGACGGTAGTTGCTGAAAAACCTCTGGTAGGAATCGCTGCGGTCGCTGTAGACGCCAGGATTCGAGGAGCCCGGATCGACCGAGAGGAAGAGGCGCGTGTTGCTCGGGAACGAGACGATCAGGGGGTTCGAGTGGAACACGTCGCCGAAGTTTTGGTCGTAGTAGCAGGGAGAGCTCGCAAACCCGTTGAGCTGGGCGCAGCTCTTGGTCTGCGGGTTTCCGAACGTCGAGCTGATGTGGAGGTCTTCCACGACGACGTCGCGGTTGCCGCGGATGAACGAAAAGGAGTTCTGAAGGGCCTGGTCGCGGGCCAGGGTCGGGTCGGCGTTGACCTCGGTGCCCGCCGGGGACGTGCCGTTCGGGTAGACGAGCGGGTTCGGAATGTTCGCGTAGATCGTCTGTGTGGCCGGGTCGGCATTGTCGCGGACGATGCTCCACCAATTGGGCGACGTGTCGGCGGTCGGCGGGTGGGTCGGCAGGCAGCCGGTGAGCGGAAGCGCGCAGCTCTTCGAAGGTCCGGTTCCTCCCGCGGGGATCTG
>DATFVB010000274.1 GCA_035260525.1 Thermoanaerobaculia bacterium | reverse complement strand
GTTGCCGAACGTCCCAGCCGGAAGCTCCCGGACGACCGCCACCCACGCCTGCTCCGCCGCCGGATCGGTCAAACCGGCCGCCTGCGGCGTCACCGTCGTGTTCAGGTTCAGGTACATCCATCCCGACGTGTACGGCACCGGGAACTGCCCCACCCCGACCCGCACTTTCTGCGCCGCCGCCGGGAAGGCGGCCCCGCTGACCGTCGGCGACGTCGGCTGGGACGCCCGCACGGTCGCGTGCTCCTGCTCGTCGAAGAGCACCAGGCCCTCGCGTCCGAGCGGATACCAGTCCGGCAGCGTTCCGCACGTGAAGAACTGCTGAGCGACTTTCGGGTCCCGCCACACCACCGCGTCCGTCGCGCCCTTGATGTAGCGCGCCGCGAAGTTCGTCGCGAGCGGCTCGCGATTGTCGGCGGCGCTCCACGGGACCGAATCGAGTCTCCCGTAGAAAGTATAGTTGCCCGCCGTCGTCGTCAGCGGGTCGGTCGGCGATGCCTTGATCGGGACCATCGGCGCTCCGTGACCGCCGTTGCCGTTCGCACCGCTGTTCACGTACACGTACTCGCCCCAGAGCACGTCCTGGTCCGTCGCGTCACCCGATCCCCCCGGACCGAAATACCCGATATCGCCCGGGAAACGAAGCGTGCAGTTGTTGACGGTGTCGACCGTGATGAAGCCCCGAGCGAGGCCCGGCGAGAACGTCGCGCCGCACTTTCCGTTGAAGCTCGAGAGCTGCCCCGTCAGCGCGGCGCGCATGTAGTCCACGTAGAACTGCGGCAGCTTCGTGAAGGGAAGCGCGCCCGTGCAGCTCGCAAAGTTGATGTCCTGCGAGAGCGGCCCCTTCGGGCTGATCTTGTCCTGCGGGTCCTGCCCCGCGCTCGCGGTCGCCGGGAACGTTCCGTTGAGGATGTCGCGCATGTCGACGTGCTGCATGTCGTAGCCGGTCAGGTATACGTTCCACGCCAGCACGGGCACCGCCAGGTCCGACCAGATCGTCACGTGCGCCAGAATCGCCGTCGCGCTCGCGTTGTTGATCCAGAACCGCGTCGTCCGTCCGGAGGCATGTGCCAGATCGACTTCGAAATACGGAAGGAGCAGCGTCGACCCCGGTCGGGTCGAGACCGTGCCGATCACCTCCGGCGAGTTGTTCACGCCGATCCCCTCGGCACGGGGAGCGAGCCCGACGAGAACCGCCGTCGCGATCGCGAAGAACAGCGCCGAAACGGAATTTCGCGTCTTCATCTTTTTCCTCGCTCTCTCCCGCGTCACGGAATGAAGTGGACCGGCGTCGCCGCGCTGTCGAGCTGCGTCGCCGGGCCTCCCACGAGCCCGATCGGCCCGGCACTCCCCACCACCGACCGCATCGTCATCAGCCATGCCTGCGACGCGGCCGGGTCCGCCGGCGGATTGGATCCGGCGGCGATGACGGTGGTGTTCAAGTTGTAGTAGATCCACCCCGAGGTAAAGCTCACCGGGAAGGCCCCGATCGGAAGGACCCCGTTGACGGCCTGACCCTGGCCGACGAGGGTCATCTGCGCGGCGACCGGGAAGGGCACGAGCCCGGGGTTGGGGGGCTGCGGCGCGACCGGATAGGTCGTCGGCACCTCGGGATGCTCCTGCTGGTCGAAGATCACGATCCCTTCCTCTCCCAGTGGATACCACTCCGGCAGCGTGCCGCAGGTGAAAGGCTGCTGCGCGACCTTCGGATCGCGCCAGGCGATCGCCTCGGTGATCCCGCGGACGTATCGGGCCGCGAAATTCGTCGCGAGAGGCTGACGATTGTCGGAAGCGTTCCAGTCGACCAGCCGGCCGTAGAACGTGTAGCCGCCCGACGTCGAGGTCAGCGGATCGGTCGCGTTCGCCGGGATTGCGACGAGCGGCGCGCCCTGGATCGGCGCGTTCCCGTTGGCGTAGGCGAAATCGCCCCACAGGACGTTCTGATTCGTCGCGTCCCCCGTCCCGCCGGCGCCGAAGTACCCGGGATCTCCCGGGAGCCGAAGCGTGCAGTTGTTGACCGTGTCGATCGTGACGAACCCCCGTGCGGTCCCCGGCGACTCCCGCCCCGCGCACTTGCCACCCAGCATCGCGGAAGAGGCACCCGTGAGCGCCGCCTGGAGCGCGGCGACGTCGCCGGCGGAGAGCTGGGCCGGAGGCAGAGTGCCGGTGCAGCTCGCAAAGTTGATGTCCTGAGAGAGCGGCCCCTTCGGGCTGATTTGGTCAACGTTATCCTGGCCCGCGCTCGCCGTCTGCGGGAGGGCGCCCTGGAGGATGCCGCGCATGTTGATCGTCTCCCGGTCGTAACCGGTCAGGTAGACGTTGAACGCGAACACCGGCACGGCCATCTCCGACCAGATCGTCACATGCGCGAGAATCGCGGTGGCCGAGGCGTTGTTGATCCAGAAGCGCGTCAACCGCCCCGCCGGGTTTCCGAGATCCACTTCGAAGTACGGCAGGAGCAGCGTCGCCGCCGGCTCTTCCCGAACGGTTCCGATCGCGACCGGCTGCGCCTGCAGCCCGCGCGAGAGAAGACACACCGTCACCGCGATCGCGGCGAGCACCCACCGTTTTTTCTTGCTCATCTTTTCCCCTCTTTGCAGAGTCAACCGATGGAATTGTCGCGGTCTCGAGGCGAGATGTCAATGATTTGATTTCGTGTCATCGAGAAAGCTCGATATGAAAGGCGGCCACGCTCCCCTGCGACGGGCAGCGTCCGCCTCCCTCGTCCGGCTCGTCCGCGTAAGCCGCCACGATCTCGACGGTTCCGTCGCCGTCGAGGTCGGCGAGCCGTATCGCGCTCCCGCTGCACCCGGTCACCGGCACCGATATCGGCGTCCGCACGAGGGTCCCGCGCTCGTCGGAAAGGAACGCGAGCAATTTTCCGACAGTGGTCGAGGCGACGACGAGCACGGGCGAGCCGGCGCCGGCAATCGGAGCGGCGGCGACGGCCGCGATCTCTCCCTCGTCCCGGGCGAGCGGCTGTCGCTCCCACGTTCGTCCGCCGTCGCGCGAGAGGAACGCGTCGAGCCGCGGCACCCAGCGTTCCCCTTCGAGATAGCTGCCGCCGACGATCAGGTCATCGACGCCGTCGCGGTCGAGGTCCGCCGCCGCGATCGCCCGGAAATATCCCTCGGGCGGCAGGGAGTCCACGGTCCCGAGACGCCAGCCGCCCGACGCGCCGGCGAACTCGACCAGCTCCCGGCTCCCGAGGACGCCGCTCGCGATCGCGACGTCGAGCCTCCCGTCGCCGTCGAAATCGCCGACCGCGGCGGCCGACCCGAACGGGGCGTCGCGCCGCGGTGGCGGACGCCGAGCGGCCCACCGCCCCCCGCCGAGGTTCTCGTACACGACGATCCCCGACGACCCGCCGGAGCCAGCTCCGGCCATCGGAAGGACCGGTCCCTCCCCGATCGCGACGAGGTCGATCCGCCCGTCGGCGTTCCCGTCGAAGGCGCGGAGACAGCGCGACGAGAACTCGGGGAGCCGGTCCCTCCGCGGAGAGAAGTCCAGGCCTTCGCTGCCGCCGCGGAATCCCCCCTTCCCGTCGCCGAGCAGGGCGACGATCCCGCGGTAGTGCATCGCGAGCGCGATGTCGGCGATCCCGTCCCCGTCGAGGTCCGCGACCTGCGCGTCGCCGTAGTCGTACGGGAGCGGGGGGAACCGCGCCTCGCGCCAGCGCGTCCAGTTCCCCTTGCCGTCTCCGAGGAAGACGACCGGCGGCCCGGGCGACTTGCGCGCCGGCGGAAAGACGAGATCGGGATGGCCGTCGCCGTTGACGTCGCCGATCCCGAAGCCTTCGCGCCACTCCCCGCTGTGCGGAAGGCCGCGGCCGAAGTCCGAGAGGTGAAGCTCTCCGACGACGGCCGGCAGCGGTCCCGCCGGGGCCGGCGCCGGAAGAGTGGGCGGCGGCGGGGCGATCACCGCGCCCGGCTCGTAGAGACGGATGTAGTAGTGCCCCTCGTCCTCGCGGTCGACCTCGGCGATCGCGCCGATCACCGTCCGCACGTGCCTGTCGTCGATCCGCGAGGCCTCCGCCTTCGAGATCGCCTGCAGCCGGTAGCGGCGTCCGGAGGCATCGACGTACGTCCGGCCGGAGGAGACCGTCGGCGCCCCGGCCTTCGGTGGAGCGGCCGCGCAACCCGAGAGCAGGGCGACCGCAAGGAAATACACCGTCCGGCGAGGCAGCGCGCGCATCGCGCCGCATGATACTGCGCGCGGCCGGCCCTCCGGCGCGCGCGTCGATTGACAACCTCGGCGGGCGCCGCTAGCCTGCCGAGCCGTGCGCTTCGTCTTCTTTCCGGCTGCCCTGCTCTGCGCGGCCGCCGCCGCCGCGACGCCGCCGTCGGGCGCCCCGATCGCGGAGGCGACGCCGGCCCAGCGCGACCTCGGGTCCGTGCCGGCCGACGACGTGGTGACGACCGACTTCGCCGTCGCCAACCGCGGCGGCGCGCCCCTGACGCTCGAGGCGCTCTTGGCCCCGGGGACGCGGGTGACCGTCGAGCCCGGGACCGTTCCGCCGGGAGGGAGCGCCGTCGTGAAGATCGAGATCGGCACGGCCAACCGCGAGGGTGCGTCGACCGTCGCCGTCGAGCTCCGTACGAACGATCCCGCGCACGCGATCCTCCGTCTTCCCGTGTCGCTCAAGGTCCGGGCGGTCGTCCTCGCCGACCCCGGCTTCGCCCGGTACAACTTCGTCGAGGGGGGGCGCCCCGGGATCATCCGGGAGACGGTCTTCGCCGCCGACGACGCCTCGTTCCGGGTCCTCGGCGTCGATTCTCCCTACCCGTCTCTCTCGGCGCGATGGCGCCCGGCGGCGCCCACGGAGCGGCTCCCGGAACGGAGCGGCGCGCAGTGGGTGGTCGACCTCACGCTCTCGCCGTACGCGCCGGTCGGACCGCTCGCCGCCGAGGTCGTCGTGCGCGTCGACCATCCGAAGCAGCGGCAGGTGATGATCCCGGTGACCGGGTTCGTCCGGCCGATGCTCGCGGTCACGCCGCCCGAGGCGGACCTCGGAGACCTCGAGGCCGAGCCGGTGACGGCGCGGCTCCACGTCAAGAATTTCGGCGAGGATCCGGTAACCCTCTCGAGCGCGACCTGCGAGATCCCCGGGTCGACCGTCGAGATCCGCCCGATCGAGCCCGGACGCGTCTGGCAGGTGATCCTGCGCCTCCCCGCCGGCGCGCCCGGGTCGCTCGTGACGGGTTTTCTCCGGCTCGAGACGACGAGCTCCACTCAGCCGGAGATCGAAATCCCGGTGCGGGGCCGCTTCCGGGGGAAGTGATCGATGCTAGTCTGCGCGGCGTGACGATTCCGCTCTCGGTGATCGTTCCGACGCGCGACACCCGGGATCTGACGCTCGCCTGCCTCGCCTCGGTCGCCCGCTCCGAAGGGTCCGGAGCGTTCGAGCTGATCCTGGTCGACGACGGCGGACGGGACGGCACGGCCGAAGCGGCCGCCGGTGCGCACCCGGGCATCCGCACGATCGTCCGCGAGGAGCCGGGCGGATTCACGGTCGCGGCCAACGCGGGGCTCCGCGCCGCCGGCGGCGAGGTTCTCCTCCTCTTGAACAGCGACGCGCAAGTCGAGCCGGACGCCCCGGCGCGCCTCCTCGCCGCGTTTTCGGCCGATCCCCGTCTGGGCGCGGCGGGCGCCGAGCTCGTCGACCCCGACGGCGCCCCCCAGTGGAGCGCCGGACGCCGCCCGAGTTCGCTGTGGCTCTTCGCGCTCGCGACCGGGCTGCCGCGCGCGCTCGGCCGGCTCCCCGGCTACCGCCGCGTCAAGCGGCCGGGCGTCCGCGGCGCCGCCGTGGACTGGGTGAGCGGCGCGGCGCTCGCGATCCGCCGGGCCGCCTGGGTCGACGCGGGACCTCTCGACGAACGGTTCGCCTTCTACTGCCAGGACCTCGAGTACGGCGAGCGGCTTCGCCGGCGCGGCTGGCGCGTCGCGCTGGTCGAGGGCGCGCGCGTGCGGCATCGCGGCGGCGCGACGATCGGCCGCCGCGGGATCCCTCTCCTCTGGGCGGACCTCGTCCGGTGGAGCGCGCTCGCGAACGGGCCGCGGGGCGCGCGATCGGCGGCCCGCGCGTTCGCGATCGGCGGCCGACTCCGCCTCGCGGCGCGTTCCCTCGCCGCGCCGTGGATCGCGGAGTCGCGGCGCGCCGCCTTTCGCGAGGAGACCGACGGGTACCGGGAGGCGCTGGCGGCGGTGCGCGGATGGGCGCGCTGAAGCGGCTCCTCCGGTACCGCGCTCTCGTCTGGTACCTCGCGCAGCGCGACCTCAAGGTGCGCTACCGGCGCTCCAGCATCGGGCTCCTCTGGTCGATGCTGCAGCCGCTCCTGATGATGCTCGTCTTCCGGACGATCTTCGGCGCGGCGTTCCGCTCGGACCTGCCCGACTACTCCGTGTACGCGCTCTCGGGGGTCCTCATCTGGAATTTCTTCCAGCAGAGCGTCGTGAGCTCGATGCACACGCTGCGGGGCAACGCCTCGGTCCTCCAGAAGATGCCCCTCCCGAGGGAGGTCTTTCCGGTCGCGACCGTCGTCTCGGGACTGGTCAACCTCGCGCTCGCGCTCGTCCCGCTCCTCGGGATCCTCGTCGCGACGCGGCATCCGATCCGGCCGTCGATCCTCTTCCTTCCCGTCGCGGCGGCGATCGCGGCCGCGTTCACGCTCGGACTCGGGCTGCTCCTCTCCCCGCTCGCGATCTTCTTCACGGACGTCGTGGAGATCGTCGGCGTGCTGCTGACCGTGCTGCTGTATCTCACGCCGATCTTCTATCCGGCCTCGATCGTTCCGCCGCGGTTCCGCTGGCTCCTGCGGTGGAACCCGGTGCGGCTGATCCTCGACGCGTTCCGGCAGCCGATCTACGCCGGCGCCGTGCCTCCGGCTTCGTCGATCGCCGCCGCCGCGCTCGTCGCGCTGATCTTCCTCGCCGCCGGGTGGGCGGCGTTCCGGCGAATGAGCGACCGGATTCCGTTCTACCTATGACCGCCGGTCCCGCCGTCCTCCTCGAGGGAGTCTCGCTCTGCTACCGGCTGGCCAAGCAGCGCCCGCGGTCGCTGAAGGAATACGCCCTCCACTGGATCCGCGGACAGCTCGTCTACGAGAAGCTCTGGGCGCTCCGCGACGTCGACCTCTCGATCGCCCCCGGCGAGAGCGTGGGCGTCGTCGGACGAAACGGCGCCGGGAAGAGCACGCTGCTGCGCGTGATCTCGGGCGTGCTCAAGGCGACGCGGGGACGCGTTCTCACGCGCGGCCGCATGGCCCCGATCCTCGAGCTCGGCACCGGCTTCGATCCCGAGCTGACGGGTCTCGAGAACATCCGGCTCTTCGCCCTGTTCCTCGGCCGGACCCATCGAGAGATCGACGCCGCGATGGCGGAGATCGTCGAGTTCAGCGGTCTGGGCGACTTCGTCCGCTCCCCCGTCCGGAGCTTCTCGGCCGGGATGCTCGCCCGTCTCGGCTTCGCGGTCGTGGCCGCGTGGACGCCCGACCTCCTGATCGTCGACGAGGCGCTCGCGGTCGGCGACGCGGCGTTCCTCGCGCGCTGCCGCGGCCGGCTCGCGGAGTTCCGCCGGGCGGGCACGACGATCCTCCTCGTCTCGCACCAGCCGGAGCTGATCCGCGGCAGCTGCGGGCGCTGCCTTCGCATCGAGGCGGGGCGCATCGCCGCGGACGGCGAGCCCGAGGCGGTCCTCGCGCGCTATGCCGAGGAGCGCCGGTCCTCGGTCGACGCCGGAACGTGACCGCGGCCGGCCGCCTCGGCGGCGATCGCGCGGAGGCGCGCCGCGACCGCGGCGGGATCGTGAAAGCGCGCGAGGTCCCGCCGGCCGAAATCAGTCAGGCGCCGGATCGAGTCCGGACGCCCGACGAGACTCTCGAGAGCGGCGACGAACTCGCCCGCGTCGGCCGCGAGAAGCGTTCCCTCCGTCGACTCGAGCCCGGCCGCGGCCGCGGGGGTCGCGACGACCGGCGCGCCGCGCGCCCACGCTTCGAGGATCTTCATCCGCACGCCGGAAGCCGCGCGAAGCGCGACGACGAAGATGCTCCCCGGCGCGAAGGCGTCGCGGCTGTCGGCCGGGGCCTCGTGACCCGAGACGCCCGGAGGGAGCGCTTCGGAAGGGCGAAGCCCGAAGAGATGGAGACGGGCGCCGTCCCACCGCGCCCGAACGGACGGCCAGACCTCGCGCAGGAACCATTCGACGCCGTCGTCGTTGGCCCACCAGCCGCGGCTCGCGAGCATCGCGAGCGCGGGGTTTCCGTCGAGCGCCTCCTCCGCGGGAGGAAGGGAGGCGGGGAACGGCGCGGGGACCGCGGTCACGTGCGCGGAGCGGCCGGAGAGCGCGCGAAGCCGTCCGGCGTCCCGGGAAGTCAGCGCGGCGGTCGCCGCGCACCGTCGGACCGCCGCGCCCTCCCAGCGCTCGAGGCGACCGGCCTCGAACCGGAAGAAGCGGGACGCGGCGGGGCCGGCCAGCGCGGCGCGGGAGCTCCAGAGGTCGCTCTCGACGTTCTGAGCGCGAAGGATGACGGGAATCGCCGCCGCGAGAGCGGGGAGGCACGCGGGAAGCGCCTGGAGCTGCTCGGCGAAGACGACCTCCGTCGCCCCCTCGCGGATTGCCCGCTCCGCCTCGCGCGCGAGCGGCGGCCACGCGTGGCGGGCGACGGCGACCGGCAGCCGGAGCGCCGCCCAGGCGGCGGCCGCGCGCGAGGCCTCCCCGGGCACGCGCCGGAGCCGGATTCCCTCCGGGGCGGGAGAATCGCCGCGCCGGCCCGGGCACACCACGGTGAGATCGTCTCCCGCCGCCGCCAGCGCCTCGACGGTGTTCTTCAGAACGAGGCGGCCGCCGTCCGCCGGAGGCCACGGACACTTCGTCGCGACCCAGAGGATCCGCATCGCAACGAGTGTACCGTGCGGGTCGGCCCCCGATGATCTTCCGCCGCGCCCCGCTCGATTACGCTTCGGAGTCTCCCTCTCCGCCCGAGGAGCCGGCCGCGCCGATCGACCTCGTCATCCCCGTTCACGGCGCGGAGGACGCCTTCGCGCGATGCCTCGCGAGCGTGGCGCGCCACACGGACCTCCGGAGCCACCGGCTCACGGTCGTACGGGACGGGCCGGGGCAGAGCGCGGCCGAGGCGGCCGTCGGCGCGCTCGCGCGATCCGGCACGCCGGTTTCGGTCATCCGGCACCCGCGAACGCTCGGATACGTCGCGAGCGTGAACGCGGCGATCGCGCGAACCCGCGGCGACGTCGTCCTCTTGAACAGCGACACGGTCGTGACGGAGCGGTGGCTCGAGAAGCTTTCGGAGGCCGCCGCGTCGGCCGCGAGCGTCGCGACCGCCACGCCGTTCTCCAACGACGCCGCGCTCTGCTCGCTTCCCCGGCCCTTCGAAGCCAACGCGATCCCCTCCGGTTTCGACGCCGACGGCTTCGCCCGCGTCGTCGAGGAGCGTTCGGAGCGCCGCTACCCGCGAATTCCGACGGGGGTCGGCTTCTGCCTGTACGTGAAGCGCCGGGCCCTCGACGCGCTCGGCGCATTCGACGAGGCGTTTTCTCCGGGATACGGCGAGGAGAACGATTTCTGTTTCCGCGCCCTGAAGGCCGGATGGCGCCACGTCCTCGACGACGCGACGTTCGTCTATCACGCCGGCCACGGCAGCTTCGGTCCGGCGACGGCGCGGCGACGCCGGCGGGCGATGCGGATCCTCCGCGCGCGGCATCCCGAGTACGAGGCGACGATCGCGAGGTTCATGGCGGACGATCCGCTCGCGGGCGTCCGCGCGCGCGTCGTCGCCGCGATCGCGCCGCCTCCCCGCTCCGGCCCCGGCGGTCCCCGGGTCGTGCATCTCGTTCACGGCTGGCCGCCGTACGCTCCCGCGGGCACCGAGCAGTACGCGCGCGCGCTCGCGCTGCGGCAGGCCGCCGGCCGGCCGACCGCCGTGTTCGCGAGGATCTCCGATCCGGCGGCGAGAAGCGGCGAGGCGCGGGAGCTCCTCGACGGCGGCGTGCGCGTGCGCCTGGTCGTCAACGACTTCGCGCAGCGCGATCCACTCGCCCGGAACGCGATCCGGAACCGGGAGCTCGAGAAGGAGTTCGGCGCGTTCCTCGACGACGTCTCCCCCGCGCTCGTCCACGTCCATCACCTCTCGGGTCACGCGATCGGGCTCGTCCGCGAGATCCGGCGCCGGCGCATCCCGTGGGTCTTTCAGCTGCAGGACTGGTGGATGGCTTGCGCGCGCGCGAATCTCTGGCGCCCGGAGGGCCGCCTCTGCGCCGGTCCGGGGCTCCTCCGCTGCTCGCGCTGCCTTCCGCTGACCCGGGTCCCGCCCGCCGCCCTCTGGAATCCGGCGCTCCACGCCGTGCGCCGCCGCACCGCGCGCCGCGCGTTCTCGAAAGCGGATGCGATCGTCATGGGCTCGCGGTTCATCGAGGAGAGCTTCCGGGGCGGCGGGTGGATCGGACCGCGCGCGCGGACGCACGTCGTCGCGTACGGCGTTTCCGTCGGCGAGGCTCGCCGTCCCGCCGCGCGCCCCGGGCCGCCGCTTCGTTTTGGCCTGCTCGGCTCGGTTCTCCCGCACAAGGGCGTCCATGTCGCCGTGGAGGCCTTCCGCGAGATCTCCCCGGATCGCGCCCGCCTGGAGATCTGGGGGCCGGAGACGGCGTCTCCCGAATACGTCCGCGCGCTCCGCGCCCGCGCGAACGCGGCCGTCGAGTTCCACGGCTCCTTCCCCGAGGAGCGCAAGGAGAGCGTCCTGTCGCGCTTCGACGTCCTCGTCGCTCCCTCGCTCGGGCTCGAGAGCTACGGTCTCGCGGCGCGCGAAGCGCTGCGGCGGGGGATTCCCGTCATCGCGAGCCGCCGGGGCGCTCTCGCCGAGCTCTTCCCGGAAGGGCGCGAGCCGGCGGGCGCCCTCTTCGAGCCGGGGAACGCGGCGGAGCTCAGGGGCTGGGTGGAGCGGCTCGTCGACGATCCGGCCATGCTTCTCCGCTGGCGATCCGCGATCGCGCCCGTCAAGAGCATGGACGAGCACGCGCGGGAGATCGAAGCGATTTACCGGTCGGTGCTCGGCCGATGACCGACGTCGGGCGGCGGCTGCGGCTCGCGATATCGCTGCTCCGCGCCGAGGGACCCCGCGCCCTCCTCGGTCGCGCCGCCGACCGGCTCGAGGAGTGGAACGATCGCCGGCGCTTCCTCCCCGCCGGGGGAACCGTCGGTCCCGTTCCGATCGTGAATCTCCTCGGCACGGCGCCGGCGCCCCGCCTCGGGGGCGTCCAGACGCAGCTGCTGCGCCGGCTCGGCGGCGAAGCGAAGGTCCGGCCGGTCGCGCTGCTGTATCCGGAGGGGCCGGGCCTGCGCCTCGACGTCGAGAAGGACGGCCGCCGGCGCCGGGTCCGGGTTCCCGCGGGCAACCCGGGGCCGCGGCCGAATCTGCGCGACGACGCGTTCGAACGGGGCGTGCGGGAGCTGATGCGCCTTTCGGGCGCGTGCGCGATCCACGTCGAGAATCCCGCGGGGCTTCCCGCCGCGAGCCTCGCGCGCCTCGCGCAGTCGTGGCCGATGGTCGTTTCCGTCCATGATTTCTCGCCGATCTGCCCTCGCACCGACCTTCTCGAGCGTCCCGTCCTCGCTTTCTGCCGCTACTGCGACGACGCCGACCGCTGCGCCCGCTGCCTCGGATCGGCTCCGGCCTTCGTCGCCGGCCACCGCCGCGCGTCCCGCGCGCTGCTCGCCGCGGCGCGGGCGGCGATCTTCCCTTCGCGGTTCCTCCTCGCCGCTCTGGCCGAGCGCGTCCCGGGGCTCGATCCCGACAGGCTCCACGTGATCGCGCCCGATCCTCCGCCGCCGTCGCGGCGACGCGAGCCGACGCCCGCCGTCCGTCACGTCGCGTTCGTCGGCGCGGTGACTCCGCAAAAAGGCTCCCGCGTCTTCTCCGATCTCGTCCGCGCCCTCGCCCCCGGTTTCCCGGGAGTGCGATGGTCGGCGCTCGGCAAGGGGGACCCCGTCGAGCTCGCCCGTCTGCGCCGGCAGGGGGGGATCCGCGTCCGCGGCTACTATCGGGCCGGCGGACTCCCCGCCGTCCTGGAACGCGAAAGGGTGGATCTCGCGCTCGCGCTCTCGGTCACGCCCGAGTCCTACAACCTCGCCGTCGACGAGTGCCTCGCCGCGGGGGTGCCGGTCCTCGCGTTCGACCACGGAGCGGCCGCCGACCGGCTGCGCGCG